>JARRMU010000037.1:0-24703 GCA_037385645.1 Gemmatimonadales bacterium | reverse complement strand
ACTCTTCGATGACGGCGTCCGGAACCAGCTCGCCAGTCTTCAGATAGTGCTCACCGCTGTACGGGTACTCAACCAGCTCGTAATCGAAGCCCTCGAGCTCGCCTGCCGCCTCGAGAACCTTGAGGCCTTCGGCCGCGACCTCGGGACCGATCCCGTCTCCCGGGATCACGCCGATCTTGTATGCGCTCACCTGTTCCAGCCCTCCTGTCTGCACCTGTGTCGGACCGTACGGTTTCCGTTACCCGATGTGGCACCGAATAACCCGATCCGGCCGCGTTCTCCAGCTCCGGGCCGCCTGCAGCCCTGGGGCTCCGGCGGCGGCCCTAGCCCGACGGTCTCCACGTCCGGCAGCGGGTACTCCCGACCCGCATTCTGCTCGACCAACCAGTCGTAGAGAGGCTGGAAGTACTCGACCATCGATTGCGCATCGAGCTCGCGGCCCGTTGTCTCCTGCAGCACCTCCTGCCAGGGTCGGCTGGAGCCGGGCGCCATGATCCCGCGTAGAAAGTCGCCGGTCTCCACACTTCCCCAATAATCCGCGTCGTGCGGGTCCTGTTTCAGGATGTTCCGCGAGATGTGGTCGTGCATCTGGAACAGGAGAGCGTAGGAGATCGCGTAGTCGTAGTACTGCGCTGCATCGTCGTTGATGTGCGTCTTGGTGAGGGCGTCCGCGAACTCCTCGCCTCGGGGCTCGGGAGGAGCCACGCCCTGGTACGTTCGCACGAGATCCCACCACTTCGCGTTGAACTCATCGGGCGGTAAATCCTCGGCGTACAGGGCGTGCTCGAAGCGCGTCATCGTCCCTGCCGCGAACGGCATGTACGCCACGTAGTTCAGCGCCTCGTCGAGCAACTGCTGCATGGCATCCACCTCCGCATCGGGCGGAACGAGGCCGCGGCCCACCAGGAAAGGCCGCTGGACGGATGCCAGGCCGATCAGGTAGCCGATCGCCTCGTGATAACCGCGGTTGGCTCCCCGACGGAGCAGCAGCGGCACGTCGGGGGTGCTGTACGTCAGGTAATAGTAGATGTGGCCGAGCTCGTGGAGCGTCGTCTCCCACCACTCCGGATTCGCCTCCACGCTCATCAGCGAGCGGATGTCCGTGTCGAGGTCCAGGTGCCAGGCCGAGGCGTGGGTGTTCTTCTTGTACTCCGCGCCCGGTGGCAGCGGATAGAGCGACGAACGCTCCCAAAAGACGGGCGGCAGCGCCTCGAAGCCCAGGCTCAGAAAGAACTGCTCCCCCTGCTCGACGATCCACTCGGCTGGCTTCTCGGCGAGGGCAGGCCCGGGATCCAGCCCCTCGACCGACACGAGGGCGCTCCAATCCTGCGCCCAGCGATTGGGGAGCCAGTGAGCCGGGATGAGGTCTGGGACGGGCTCGCCGTACCGCTCCGCGAGCTCGTATCGGACCCAGGTATGGAGCTCGCGGTACAGCGGCCGGAGCTGCTGGATGAACGTGTCGTTCAGCGCGAGCATCTCTTCGGTCCGCATGCCGTATTCGGACACCTGATAGGTGAAGTAGTCCGGGTAGCCGAGCGCCTGGACGGTCTGGTTGCGAAGATCCCGGAGCTTGACTATGCCCTCCTTGAGGGTCGGGCCTATGGCCTTGGATGCCTCCCACACGGCTTCGCGCCGCTGGAGATCCTCCTCCTCCCGGAGCATCTCATCGATCTCGTTCGGCGTGATCGGCTCGCCGTCCAGGGTGAACTCGAATCCGTACAGCATCTCCACCTGCGCCGCCTCGGCGGCGATCCGCTCGGAGACGAGCTCCGGAACCGTCCCGGGATACTGCGCCGCCCGATAGGCCATGGCGGCGAGCTGGGCGGTCTGAAGCGGCTCGAGCTGATCGCGTTGCGCGAGGAGATCCCGGATGCGCTCGATGTTCTCGACGCTGCCCTCGAAGGCGGCCTGGGCCTCGCGCGCCGCACGGTAGCGGGCGGCGTTGGTGGTGTCCCCCTCGACGATGCGCGTGTTCATCGCCCAGCTGGCCAGGGAGGACTCGTAGTAGAGGTCCTGAAAGGTGCTCTCGTAGTCGGAGAGGAATTGGGCCGCCTCGCGCTCCACCTCGCTTTCCTGCTCCAGCGTCCTCGCCGGCGTGCCGTTGCCGGTGCCGCACCCGCTCAGCGCCACCGTCAGCGAGAGGATTCCGAACGCAAACACATGTCGCATATCTGCCTCGCTCTTGGTTCCCCTTGATCCGTTCAAACCTACCACGCTACTCGCTGGTTTGCGCTCCCTTCAAGCGTCGGGGCAGATTGATCCGCCATGGACCTCAACACCCTCATTCTGTTCGTCACGAGCCGGTGCAACGCCAAGTGCGGAACCTGCTTTTACTGGCAGGAGCTGAATCAGGCGGGCGACCTCACTTTCGAAGAATTAGAGACGCTCAGCCGGACGATGCCTCCCTTCAACCAGCTCTGGCTTTCCGGCGGCGAGCCGATGATGAGGAAGAGACTGGACGAGATTATCGGCATGTTCTACGAGCGAAACGGTGTCCGGACGTTGAACCTCCCGTCCAATGGCCTGTTCAAGGATCGGCTCGTCGAGTTGATGGAGATGACGACCAGGAAGATGCCGGATCTGAGGGTGAACCTGAACATCGCCCTGGACGGGTTCCGGGAGACCCACGACCGGATCCGGGGCGTGCCGGGCAACTTCGACAAGGCGATCGAGGCGATTGAGGCGCTCTACCCGGTGAGGAGGCGTAACCCGAAAATTCGGCTGCACGTGAACTCGGTGATCACCGCCGAGAACCTCGGGGAGCTGGAGGAGCTCGGGTGGTGGCTGCTGGAGAAACTGGACCTGGATGGGCAGTATTTCCAGATCATCCGGGGCGACCCGATGGATCATGATCTGGTCGTGTTGGATCGGGATCGACTCGGCGCGTTCTATGAGCGTCTGAAGCCAATCCACGAGCGATACGGCCGGAAGCTGGCCGCGCGCAACGGGGGCAGCCTGAAGGGCTGGCTGAACAAGCTCTACTACACCCAGACCCTATACTTCTACTATGCCGTCCAGGAGGACAACCTGGAGCGGTCGAACCCGTGGCCGATGCCCTGCACCGCCGGCCAGTCCATCCTGGTTGTCGACTACAACGGGGACGTGCGGGCCTGCGAGCTGCGGGGCCGCGTAGCCAATCTGCGCGACGTCGGCGGTGACTTCGGGGCGATCTACCCGTCGGTGGCGATGAAGCGCGAGGTGAAGCAGATCGTCGAGGACCAGTGCTGGTGCACGCACGTCTGCTTCATCCATGACAGCGCGCAGACGAGCCGCCGGGTCCGGCTGTACGACATCCCCCTACGCCGCAAGGTCGTCTGAGCTCGGCGCTCTCCGTTCTCGTCGACGTCTTCCTCGCTCTCGCGGCGCTCTCGCTCATCGAATCGCTGCTCGCGCTCCGCGGCGGCGTGGCGTTTCTTCGGGCCTTCCGTCGCGCCGCCAACGTCACCGACGTCGACCGAACCGCCGCTCTTCGGCCGGGCGCCGTGGCCCGCACCAGCTCCTATGCGCCGCCCGTGACGCTCGTCGTGACGATGCGGGGGCTGGATCCGGGACTGGAGGAAAACCTCGACGCCTACCTCTCGCAGGACTATGCGGACTACCAGACCGTGTTCATCACCGACCGGGAGGACGACCCGAGCTTCGCGGTCGGGCAGCAGGTGGGCGCTCGCCATCCAGCCGCGCCCTGCCGCGTGCTGGTCGCCGGAGAGGCCGAGGGCCGCGGCCAGAAGGTCCACAACCTTCTCCACGCGCTGGACGAGGTCCGTGAGCGGGATCGGGTGCTCGCTTTCGGGGACTCGGACATACGCCCGGGGCCGGGCTGGCTTCGCGACCTGGTCGAACCGCTGGCCGATCCAGAGGTCGGAACGAGCACCGGATTTCGCTGGCACGTTCCGGTGCAGGGCGGCCTCGCGTCCGTGCTCAGATCCGTCTGGAACGCCGGCATCGCCTCGCTCATGACCGGACGACGCCCGCCCTTCGCGTGGGGAGGCGCCATGGCGATCCGCCGGGAGACCTTCGAGGCGGCGGGCGTTCGCCAGCGGTGGCTCGGAACGCTCAGCGACGACTACGTCCTCACCGGCGCCGTCCAGGATCTCGGGCTGACGGTCCGGTTCGAGCCGCGCTGCCTCAGCTTCACCTACGCGGATTGCTCGATGAAGGAGCTGCTGGACTGGAGCTTCCGTCAGCTCGCGATCACGCGCGTGTACCGGCCTGTTCTCTGGCGCGTGGGCTTGGCGGGCGAGCTGTTCGGCAACCTGACCTTCTGGGGCGGACTGGCCGTGCTTGTGGCGGGCCTGCTGGCAACCGCGGGACGGACGGCGGGCGCGGCGGGCGATCCGACTGACTCGGTCTCACGACTCGTCATGCTGGCGGCGCTGCTCGCGACAGCTTGGGCGGCGCGTGGGGTCAAGGGTTGGATGCGGCTGCGCGGCGCCACGGATCTCTTTCCCGACGTCGGCTCCAAGCTCCGCCGTTGGCGGGCTGCCTACCTGCTCGCGACGCCCCTCTCCTCCCTGCTCTCCCTGTCGGGATTCCTGCGTTCCGCCTCCACCCGCGAGATCTCCTGGCGGGGCATTAGATACCGGATGGTGTCGCCAAGTCGTACCGAGGTGCTGCACTGACGCCGCGCGAACCGGCGCAAGCGTGCGAAACCAGGTGCCGTAGCGGGAAACCGAGTGCCAAACGGCGAACCCGAAACCGAGCGTCCACTCGACGCGTATCATCCCAAAGGACGGCAGAGACAACCAAATGTGCTATCGGACTGTCCTATGCCGTGAACGAAGGACCTTGGGAGCGTGCTGAGGAGGTCGGGTGATGAGGTCCGAGCGCGGTGACGGAAACGCCAACGATGAGTTCAAGCGCTCGTACTCGACGAGCGTGGCAGTCGGTGTGATCGTAGCTGTGGCGGTCCATATCGTAGCGTTCGGGCTACTCCCTTCGTTGGGCCTCTCCTGAGGTCCGCGCGAACCCTGAAACGGCAGGCGACATTCCCAAGGCCTCTAGCCGAAGAGAGCCGTTCGCATCGTGCGGGCGGCTCTCTTTTTTCCGAACGGCCTCAGAACGAGAGCCGCAGCGCGATCCCGTCAGGCCCTGCCGCGACGCCCAGGCGATCCAGCGGAAGCTCTTCCCAGCGCTCGTCGGCGAGAAGCAGGCCGATCAGCGTCCCGATCGCTCCGACCGGAGCGCCGATGACGAGCGAGGCTATGGCGATGTTGCCGCCATCGCAGCTCGTATCCGGATCGCTGCAAAAAATCGCCAGGAAGATTCCCGTGGAGACGAAGAACCCGCCCGCGCCGCCCACGACCGGCGGCACCCAGCTCTTCCCGCGACTCGCCTCGAGGGCCCGAATCGAATCCAGCGGGAACGACAAGAGCCGGTCGTCCGTCCGCAGCTCGAGTCGACCGCCCTCGACGAGCTCGAGCCGGCCCACGACCGAGCACTCGGGACAAGCCGACTCCGGGTAAAGGCGGATGCGAGCTCCCGGCGCGAGCTCCTGGAGCGCCTGCCCGACCGCGACGGCGGGCGCGCCTGCCCACAGCGCAAGCACGAGCATCAGGGGTGGCGCAATCCCAGGCGTCCGGAATGGGAAGAAGTGCTGTGACCGCGGGTGGGTTCGGTGCGTCATATCAAGATGGTACCCGATGGCAAGACGAGAGGTCGCGCGCCGACGGGTCCAAAAGAACGCCTGCCGGCCACTTATGCTATTTCGCGGTACCGGTAGAAGCTTGCCTGGTTGCCGGTCAGCGCCTACCGTGCGCGCCGATTTCGCACTGAGCATACCGGCGCGTATGGAGGAGCACCGGTGGACTCGGGGCGGATGTGACCTGAATGGGGAGGAAAGGTGAGGGACATGTTTCGTTTTCGAACTATAGGATCCGCGCTCGCTCTTACGCTGATGTGCTCGTCAGCGGTGCTCGGCCAGGGGAGACTGGAGCTCACGCCGATGGTCGGCGTCTCGACAGCCGGCGGCGTGGATATCGACACCGAGGTGAGCAATAACGAGTCCTTCAGCGTGGGCAGCGGCTTTACGTGGGGCGGCACGCTGGGCTACTACCTCAGCGACTACGTGCAGTTCGAGGTCGAGTATGCGCGCCAGAACAGCAACCTGAGCCCCGATTTCGACATCGGAACCGGCGATCCGGTGTCCATCGGGCTGGGCGTCGACCAGATCCTCGGCAACTTCGTCTTCCAGACCAACGTGGCAGACGGCATGGTATCGCCCTTCTTCCTGGTCGGCGCGGGGGCAGCGATCTTCACGCCGGACAACCGGGATCTTCCCGACGACGTCGATCCGCTGGACAGCACGACGCGGTTCCAGTGGGGGATCGGCGGAGGCTTGAAGGTCTTCGTGAGCAGTCACGTGGGCTTTCGCTTCCAGGGCAGGTACAAGCCCACCAACGTCGGCACGCAGCCGGAGCTCTGGTGCGGCATCTGGACCTGCGCGGTTGTCGACGCCACGCAGTATCTGAACTCCGGTGAGTTCCTCGGCGGCGTGATCATCCGCCTCTGAGCGGACCGGCTCCGCACACCGAGAGGTTCGATTGCGACAAGGGGGCGGCCGATCGCCGCCCCCTTTCCTTTGCCCGCACCGTCCGTGCATCATCAGGGCTGGATTACAGCACACGGCCCGGCGGCACCACCGGCCCGGCCATCCATCCGCAACTCGGGAGGCGGACATGCGGACTGCTGGAGGTATTCTCCTCATCCTGGCGGGGATCCTGGCGATCGCGATGCCCTTCGTCGCGGGGAGCATCACGGTACTCATGGTCGGATTTCTGATGATCGCCGGCGGGCTGCTGGAGATCGCCCACGCGTTCGGCAGGCCGTCCTGGGGGCAGCGCATCGCCTGGATCATCCTCGGCGTCCTGATGGCGATCGCTGGCCTGGTCGTCATCGGGCATCCGCTGCTGGGACTCGGTTTCCTGACGCTCGCGCTCGCCGCGTTCTTCATCGTGGAGGGCATCACCAAGCTCTACTACGCCTTTCAGGTGCCCGTCGGACGGAGCTGGCTCGTGCTGGGTGGGATCGTGGCGCTCCTGCTCGGAATTCTGCTCTGGAGGCAGTGGCCCTTCTCCGGCATCTGGGCCGTGGGCACGCTCGTCGGCGTTCACTTCCTGTTCGACGGCTTCTCGCTCCTGGGCTCGGGAGCCGACGCCGCGTAGCGCCTGACGGCATCGGGCAGGAGACGAAGGATCCGATCAGATGGCAGAGGAGACGATCTTCAGCCGAATCGCGGCCGGCGAGATCTCGGCGGAGATCGTGTATCAGGATGAGGCGGTCACCGCGTTTCGGGACATCAACCCGCTTGCACCAACCCATGTCCTGATCGTTCCCAACCGGGTGATCCCCGCCCTGATGAGCGTCACGCCCGAGGACGAGCCCGTTCTCGGGCGCTTGCTCGCCGCCGCGGCGCGCATCGCGGAGGCTGAGGGCCTGTCCGAGGACGGCTACCGGCTGATCGTGAACTGCGGGCCGCACGGAGGACAGGAGGTGCCACACCTCCACGTCCACCTGCTCGGGGGCCGGCCGCTAGGACCGATGCTGGCCGAGTAGCACGCCCAGCCGACCTGCTCAGCCGGCTCGGCGGACCCCGGGTGGCCGATGCCGGCGGAGTAGCTACCAGGCGATCCCGTAGTCCTCGCCGTGATGGCTGGACCCGCCCCACATCGTGCCATGGTCGCGGTCGAAGTAGATCGCGTTAATCGGACCTGACGTTCGCGCCCTGAACTCCAGCTTGTAGCCCATGTCGCGGAGCTGGGAGCGGACCCAGGGCGGAACGTCGTTCTGGAGCAGGAGCCGTCCCGGCTCGGAGGGGTGGTCCTCGAAAGACCCCTTCATCTGGTAGCTGTTGATGTTCGGGGCCTCCGCCGCCTCCTGAACGTTCATATCCCACTCGACCACGTTTAGGAAGAACTGGAGCAGATTCTGGTCCTGCGTGTCGCCGCCCTGCACCGCGAAGGAGAGGAAAGGCGCACCGTCCTTGAGGGCCAGGCCGGGGGTCAGCGTCGCCCGTGGACGCTTGCCGGGTTCGATCACGTTGAAGGGGTTCTCCTCTTCGTGCAGCACGAAGCTCTGGGCGCGCTGGCTGACGCCCACGCCCGTCCGCCCCGCGATCACCGCGGGGATCCAGGCGCCGCTCGGCGTGATCGAAACGACCCAGCCCTCGGCGTCGGCCGCCTGGACCGATGTCGTCCCCAGGTTGAAGGTCTCATCCAGCGCCTCGAACGTGGTGACCGAATCCCCGACCTCCTGCCGTTCCAGGTACTCGAGGTAGGGATTCGTGCCGCCCTGGTACGGGTAGGGATCGCCCGGGCCGACATCCGGATCGTTGCGTTCCCAGTCGATCAGGCCCGCTCGGTCCCTGGCATACTCCTTCGACAGCAACCCCTCCATCGGCTCGACCGGCGGGAAGTAGGGATCCCCGTAGTAAAAGTCCCGGTCCGCAAAAGCGAGGTTCATCGCCTGGTAGAGCGCGTGGATGTAGCGGGCGCTGTTGTAGCCCATCGCCTTGAGATCGAAGTTCTCGAGGATGTTCAACGCCTGGAGCATGACCGGGCCCTGCACCCACGAGGTCAGCTTGTAGACCTCGATCCCCTTGTACTCGGTTTTCACCGGCTCTTCGATGTAGACCTGCCATCGGTCCAGGTCCTCCATCGTGACCAGGCCGCCCTGCTCCTGGAGACCGCGCACGAACTCCTCGGCTATGTCCCCTCGGTAGAAGCGGTCGTAGGCCGCGTAGATCGCCTCCTTGCGGCTCATGCCGGCTGCCAGCGCCTCGGCTTCCGCCTCGGTCAGCTTCCGCAACGTCATCGCCAGGTCCGCCTGCCTGAAGAGCTGACCCGGCTCCGGCGGCTCCCCCTCGTTGGGCAGGAAGACGGTCCGGGAATACGGCCAGCTCTCGATATCCGCCCGGCTGCTCTCGATGCGCCTGACCGCCTGGGCTTCGATCGGGTATCCGTCGGCCATCTGTATCGCCGGCTCGAGCACCTCGGCCAGGCTCAGCGTCCCGTACTCCGCAAGCATTACCATGAGGCCGCCTGGAGTACCGGGCGTGACCGCGGACAGAGGTCCGAGATCGGGAGGGTAGTCGTAGCCGAGCTCGGTAAAGAACTCGGGCGTCGCCCCGGTGGGTGCCACGCCTAGGGCGTTGATGCCCACGACCTCCCCGGTGTTGGGATTGAAGATCAGGGCCTGTGTCTCGCCTCCCCAACCGAGGACGTCCCACATCGTCGCGGTCGCGGCCAACATCGCGCAGGCGGCGTCCACGGCGTTGCCTCCCCTTTGGAAGGTCATCGCACCCGCTGTGGCGCCCAGCGGCTTGCCGGTGATGGCGACCCAGTGGGCACCCTGGAGCGCGGGCTTTGCCGTCTGCTGAGCTTCGGCCGGCCGCGCCGTGATACCGACGACGAGCGTGATCCCCACGATGAGCGAGGCGAGGCGATGGAGTCGACTGAAGGTGTGCACGGGTCCTCCTGGCAAGCGGATGATCGGAACCGTCGGAATGAAACTCGGCTTGGGAACCTGCTCAGGCAAACCCCCCGCTCACGGCACGAGCGGCGGACCGCCGACGCGCGAGACTTTGGCCCCGCTTGACCCGCGGGGGCGGCAGGAGGCAATTTTCCGGCGAGGTCGTGTACGACGGCGGACGGATTTGTGGCCGCTTGCCACCGCCGCGCGGCAGCGAAGAACCTGTCGCGAGCCAAAAGGTCTAAAGTGCCGGGACAGAACGGACCTTGCTGCACTCTGCGCCCCGCACGACGACCGGTCGGCGGGGCGCTTCTCGTTTCGGTCATGAGGGAGTTCGATGACGCGCAGAGCCTTCCTCGAAACGCTCGACCAACGGATCCTCGTGTTCGACGGGGCGATGGGGACGAGCGTCCAGACCCAAGGGCTCTCGGCAGACGATTTCGGAGGGCCCGCGCTCGAGGGATGCAACGACTATCTGGTCTTGTCGCGCCCTGACGTCATCCGCGACATCCATGCTTCGTTCCTGGAGGTGGGTTGCGACGTCATCGAGACCGACACCTTCCGGGCCAATCGTCTGAGCGTCGCGGAGTACGGCCTTCAGGACCGTATCCTGGAGATGAACCGGGCGGCGGCCCGCCTGGCACGCGAGGTCGCTGACGACTTCTCGACCCCGGAGCGCCCGCGCTTCGTCGCCGGCAGCATAGGGCCATCGGGATACCTGCCGAGCACGTCCGATCCGACGCTCGGCTCCGTCGATTTCGATGAGTTGGCGGATGTGTTCGAGGAGCAGGCTCGCGGACTCGTCGAGGGGGGCGTGGATGTCCTGCTGATCGAGACGACGCAGGACATCCTGGAGTTGAAGGCTGCGATCTCCGGAATCCGGCGAGGTCTGAAGGCGCTGGACACACCGTGCCCGATCCAGGCCCAGGTCACGCTCGATACCTCGGGCCGAATGCTGCTCGGAACCGACATCGAAGCGGCGCTCACGATCCTGGAATCGCTGCGGGTCGACGTGGTCGGACTCAACTGCTCCACCGGCCCGGAGCACATGCGGCAGCCGATCCGCTATCTCTGCGAGCGATCGACGCTGCCGGTGAGCGTCATCCCCAACGCGGGCATCCCGCACAACGAAGGCGGCGTGGCCGTCTACGGCCTGACGCCGGAAGAGCTCGCCGAGGCCCACGAGGAGTTCGTCACCCGGATCGGGGTCTCCATCGTGGGAGGATGCTGCGGTACGACGCCGGATCACCTGGCGGCGGTCGTGGAGCGCGTCTGGGGCGCGGAACCCCTCTTGCGAACCGTGACCCATGCGCCGCGTGCAGCCAGCGCGATGACGGCGTTCGATCTGGCGCAGCTCCCCGCCCCTACCCTGATCGGCGAGCGCGTCAACACGCAGGGCTCCCGGGCGGTGAAAGAAATGCTGCTGGAGGATCGGTACGACGAGGTGCTCGAGGTGGCCCGGGGTCAGGTCGACGGAGGCGCTCACCTGCTGGATGTGTGCGTGGCCCTCACGGAGCGCATGGACGAGGCGGAGCAGATGCGGACGCTGGTCAAGCTCCTCGCCCAGGGTGTGCCGACGCCGCTGATGATCGATACGACGGAAGCCGACGTCGTCGAGGAGGCGCTCAAGGCCTACCCTGGGCGGGCCGTCATCAACTCCATCCATCTCGAGAACGGGCGGGAACGCATCGACCGGGTCGCGCCGCTGGCCGTCGAGCATGGAGCCGCACTCGTCGCCCTGACGATCGACGAGGACGGCATGGCCAAGACCGCGGACCGGAAGCTCCAGGTGGCGAGGAGGATCCACGACATCTGCGTGGAGGAGTACGGCCTGAAGCCCGAGGATCTGATCTTCGACGCCCTCACCTTTACCCTGGCCACCGGTGACGAGGAGTTCCGCCCATCGGCCATCGAGACGATCGAAGGCATCCGCCGGATCAAGCGGGAGCTGCCGGGGACGTTTACCAGCCTTGGAGTGTCGAACGTCTCCTTCGGCTTGCGGCCGCACGCACGACGGGCCCTCAACTCCGTCTTCCTCCATCACTGCGTCGAGGCGGGCATGGACATGGCGATCGTCAACGCCATCCACATCACGCCCTACGCCGAGGTCGACGAGGAGGAGCGTAGGCTATCGGACGATCTGATCTTCGACCGTCGGCCTGACGCGCTCGAGCGCTTCATCGGCCACTTCGAGGCCCACGGCCCGCCGGAGGAGGCCAAGGTCGATCCGACGGCGGACATGACACCGGAGGCCGCGATCCACTGGATGATTCTTCACCGGAAGAAAGAGGGCATCCAGCCGCTCGTGGAGCGCGCAATCCGGGATCGGGGTGGAGACAACGACGCCGCCGTCCACGTCCTCAACCAGGTTCTCCTGCCCGCGATGAAGGAGGTCGGTGACCGGTTCGGCGCGGGAGAGCTCATCCTCCCCTTCGTCCTGCAGTCGGCCGAGGTCATGAAGCAGGCGGTCACGAAGCTGGAGAGCTACCTCGACCAGCTCGACGGACAGACGAAGGGGGTGGTCGTATTGGCGACCGTCTTCGGCGATGTCCACGACATCGGCAAGAACCTGGTGGGCACGATTCTGAGTAACAACGGCTACACCGTGCACGATCTGGGCAAGCAGGTGCCGGTAAACACGATCATCGAGAAGGCGGAGGAGTTGGACGCCGACGCGATCGGGCTCTCTGCGCTCCTCGTATCGACATCGAAGCAGATGCCCCTGTGTGCCCAGGAGCTTCACAGCCGAGACCTGGCGTACCCGTTGCTGGTCGGCGGTGCGGCGATCAACCCTTCCTTCGTGCGTCAGGCCACGTTCGTCGGTGAGGAGCGGGATACGGTGTACCCGGCCGGCATGTTCTATTGCAAGGATGCCTTTGCCGGTCTCGCCACGATGGACGCCCTCTCGGACCGGGACGGTCGCGAGGCGTTCATCCAGAACCGCCACGCCGAGATCCGCGAGGGGATAAGCCGGCGTGCGGCACTGCAGGAAAAGGCCGCGAAGCTCCGGCCGGCCGCTGTCTCGAGTGGCCCGTCAGCCGATGTGGAGGTTCCGAAGCCCGAGTTCTGGGGGGTGAAGGTGCTGGAGCGGATCCCTCTGGGCGAGCTCTTTCCACTGATCGATCTCAACACCCTCTACCGGCTTCATTGGGGCGCCAAGAACGCGAAGGGCGAAGAATGGGAGGAGCTCGTGACCGGGCAGTTCGAGCCCCGGTTGGCGCGCTACCAGCAGGAGGCGCTGGCGGGCGGTTGGGTCTGGCCCGCGGCCGCGTACGGCTTCTTCCCGGCAGGCTCGGCAGGCGACGCCGTGGTTCTGTTCGATCCCGAGGATCCAGCTCGCGAGCTCGCGCGCTTCGACTTTCCCCGCCAGGAGGCCCGCGATCGGCTCTGCCTGGCCGATTACTTCCGTCCCGTCGATGCGGATGGCCACGATGTGGTCGCCCTGCAAATCGTCACGGTCGGCGACGAGCTGCTCGAGCGATCGTCGCAGCTCATGGAGGGCGGGGATTATTCGGAGGGCTACTATCTGCACGGCTTCGGGGTCCGCCTGGCGGAGGCGGGCGCCGAGTACCTGCACAGGAGGGTTCGACAGGAGCTCGGGATCGAGCCGGACCGCGGCCTCCGTTACTCGTGGGGCTACGGCGCCTGCCCCGACCACCGGCAGCACCGGATCGTCTTCGATCTTCTGCCGGCCCGGGAGCGATTGGGCATGGAGCTCACGGAAGCCGGAGCCCTGGTCCCGGAGATCTCGACCGCCGCCCTCATCGTTCACCACCCGGAGGCCCGCTACTTCTCAGTCTAGGCGTGCTCCCCGCTGGAGGCGCTCTCCAGGAGGACACGCTGCCCGACTGGACGCGCACACCGGCTGGAGCGTGGTCGAAACCGCCGCCGATCTAGCCGCCCGCCTCCTCCACTGAGAGCTTCCGGCGGAGGCTCCGCAGCATCTCCTCGGCCATGCTCTCCAGATCGTAGTCCGGTGTCCATCCCCACTCCTCGCGCGCGGCGTCGTCGCTGATCGACTCGGGCCACGAGTCGGCGATTCGCTGTCGGACCGGATCCACCTTGTACTCGAACCGGAACTCCGGCAGATGCCGGCGTATGGCATCGGCCGCTTCCGCCGGCGTGAAGTTCATCGCCGTGACGTTGAACGCGTTCCGGTGAATCAGCCGGTCCGGATCGGCCTCCATGATGTCGATGGCCGCCTTGAGCGCATCGGGCATGTACATCATGTCGAGGCGCGTATCCGGCTTCAGGTAGCAGGTGTAGTGGCCGTGCTTGATCGCCTCGTAAAAGATCTCGACCGCGTAATCGGTGGTGCCTCCGCCAGGCAGAGCCACGTGTGAGATCAGGCCGGGATAACGAACGCCGCGCGTATCGACCTCGAAGCGGGAGTGGTAGTAGTCGCAGAGCAGCTCCCCCGCCGCCTTGGTCACGCCATACATGGTCGTGGGCCGCTGCACGGTGTCCTGCGGTGTCTCCTCTCGGGGCGTACTGGGCCCGAAGGCGCCAATGGAGCTGGGCACGAAGACGGCGCAGCGGTTGCCGCGTGCCACCTCCAGCGTCCGGTAGAGGCCGCCCATGTTGACGTTCCATGCCACGTGCGGCTTCTCCTCGGCCACGGCGGAGAGGATCGCGGCGAGGTGGTAGATGGTGTCGATGTCGTGACGCCGCACCACGACGTCGATCTGTCGCTGGACCGTGACGTCGACGAACTCGAACGGGCCCGAGTTTCCCTTCTGCGGCATGCGGATGTCCGACGCCACGACGTTCTCGGTCCCGTAGCGTTCGCGGAGAGCGCTGACGAGCTCGGCTCCGATCTGTCCCAGAGCGCCCGTAACGAGGATCTTGTTCAGGGTGCCTCCCGACCTGTTCGAGCCTATTTGGCGTGACCTGAAAGCGCCTCGAACTTATGGCACGCCGCAGGGGATGACGAGATGGTTGGAGTGGTCTATACTGGCTGAGGTCTGGAGATCCAATCGTCCCATACCACCCCAAGAGAGTAGAATCGATGAAGATCTCGAGCATGACTTCCAGAATGAGACTCCTCGCGCCGGCGCTCGCCCTCGTCTTGGTGGGCGCGACCGACGTCCGGGCTCAAGACGTACTCACGCCGGAGCTGCTATGGAGCCTGCCGCGCGTTGGCGCGCCCAGCGTGTCGCCGGACGGGCGGATGATCGCCTTCGGCGTGACCCGATACGACGTCGAAGCCAACAAGGGCAACGCGGACCTCTACCTGATCCCGGTCGCGGGTGGTGAGCCGGTGCTCCTCGCGGGCACGGAGCACCGCGAGAGCGCGGCCACCTGGCGGCCCGATGGCGAATGGGTCGGCTTCCTCTCGAACGAGAGCGAGTCGACGCAGCTCTGGGAGATCCGGCCGGACGGTTCGGGCAAGCGGCAGGTCACCGACGTCGAAGGCGGCATCTCCAACTTTCTGTACTCGCCGGACGGCCGTCACGTGTCGTTCACCCGGAACGTGAAGGTGGGCCGGACGACCGCGGACCTGCATCCGGACCTGCCCGAGGCCGACGTCCGGATCATCGACGACCTCATGTACCGGCACTGGGATCATTGGCGCGACGGGGAGTACCGCCATCTGTTCATCGCCACCTACTCGGACGGCAAGATCGGCAAGCCGGTCGACCTCATGGCGGGCGAGCCCTACGACACCCCGCTCGATCCGTTCGGGGGCGTCGAGCAGATCGCCTGGAACGCGGACGGCAGCTGGATCGCTTACACGAGCAAGAAGCTGACCGGCGCCGAGTTCGCCCGCAGCACCAACTCCGAGGTCTACATTTACAACCTCGAGACGAAAGAGACGTCCAACTTCACGATCGGCATGATGGGCTACGACATCGAGCCGGCCTTCTCCCCCGATGGGCGTCAGCTCGCCTGGCTGAGCATGGAGCGGGACGGCTACGAGGCGGATCGGAACCGGCTCTTCGTGGTCGATCTCGAGACGGCCGAAAAGCGGGAGCTGTCAGAGGGGTTCGATCAGGACGCCCACGGGCCCGCCTGGTCGGCGGACTCCCGCACGATCTACTTCACGAGCGAGACGGAGGGCACGATCCAGCTCTTCGCGGCGGACGTCGAATCCAGCCAAATCCGCCAGGTCAGCGAGGGTGTCCACAACTACTACGGCTTCGCGGTCGCCGAAGGGGACGGAGGACCTTCCCTGATCGGACAGCGTGTCTCGATGTCCGCGCCGGCCGAGCTCTACCGCGTGGACCCGCGCAGCGGCGCGACCCAGCGGCTCACCTTCCTCACCGCGCCGATCATGGACCGGCTCGAGCTCGGGCGGGTGGAAGCGAGGTGGATTCCGGCGACGGATGGAGGACGAATCCTCACGTGGGTGATCTATCCGCCGGGCTTCGACCCCGGGCAGCGTTACCCGGCCCTTCTCTACGCTCAGGGCGGGCCGCAGTCCACGGTCAGCCAGTTCTTCTCCTACCGTTGGAACTTCCAGCTCATGGCCGCCAACGGATACATCATCGTCGCCCCGAACCGACGCGGTGTGCCCAGCTTCGGCCAGGCCTGGAAGGAGGAGATCTCGCGCGACTGGGGCGGCCAGGCGATGAGGGACCTCCTGAGCGCGATCGACGAGGTGGCAACAGAGCCCTTCGTGGACCCGGACCGGTTGGGCGCCGTGGGCGCGAGCTTCGGGGGCTACACCATCTTCTGGCTTGCCGGAAACCACGAGCGCCGCTTCAAGGCGTTCGTCGCCCACGCTGGCGTGTTCAACCTCGAAAGCATGTTCGGAGCTACCGAGGAGCTGTTCTTCCCCGAGTTCGACCTCGGCGGGCCGTACTGGGATAGCCCCAGGCCCGAGAGCTACGACCTCTTCTCACCCCACCGGTTCGTTCAGAACTGGGACACGCCGATGCTCATCATTGCCGGACAGCTGGACTTCCGCGTGCCGGTGACCGAGGGCATGCAAGCGAGTTCTTCGGCCGGCTGGATCGGTACCTCAAGCCGCCGTCCTCCTGATCTATGGCGGCAAGCTGACGCTGCGGATCGCCTGAGGGATCCGAGAGGCTGACGCTGGCGGAAAGGAGGGACGGGAGGGTCGCATGAAGCGGCCCTCCCGCTGACTCCCGGTCTACGAGCCCATCGGGCTGTCCGTATTCCAGATGTTCCGAAGCAGCTTCCAGGAGCCGTCGGCCTGCCGCTCGAGGATGCCCATCCACTTGCCGGCCACGGTGGCCCCCTCCTCGCCCTCGGCCGCTGTCGTCGTGTAGCTGCCCCAGATGACGGCCAGGTCGCCGGACACCCTGACTCCCTGGAGCACGTTGTCGTTGTCCTGGGTCCCGCCGAGGAATTCGGCCCACAAGCCCCTCAGTGCGTCCGTTCCGGCGACCTCGGGCAGCTCAGGCGGCATCGCGGCCGCATCCACGCCGTAGATCGCCATCAGGGCGTCCACGTCGTTCGCGTTCTGAGCGGCATCCCAGGCCTCGACGAGGCCGTCGAAGACCTCCATGGCCTCGGCCTGCGTCATCTCCGGCTCCGCCGGCGGTGGAGCCTGCTCGGCGGGCGTACATGCAAGGCCGAAAAGCATGACGCTCGAAGCCAGCCCCAAAAAAAGCGGGGGCTCGCCGAAGATCGACGGGCCCCCGCCCGGGGCTGCCAGTGGCCGCGCGAGGCGGTCCTCAACGATCTCCGGCGAACCTCATGAGCAGCCGGAGTTGGTCGGATACCGTGACGACCGAGCCGTCCGGCAGAAAGATGACGGTGTCCTCACAGCTGAGGCTCGCCGAAGCCGACGCCGAAAGCTCCGATCCTGAGATCGCGCCATTCATCTGATTGTCCGCGTCGGCGATCCGGCATCCCGAGAAGATGTTCTGATCGACGATCCCGGTCCCCGCGAAAATGTCTTCCCAGATGTCGTCCTGACTCTTCGGGCTCGTAATCGTATCGCTCTGCGCCGACGGCGGCACGGTCATCGTGAAGTTGACCCCACCATCCGCACGCGCGAATCCATCAACGATCGATCCGGAAACAGGGCTACCGTCGCAGTCGCCGTCGTCCAGGACAAGGAAGATACCCCCGAAGGTGTCCTTGCTCTGATCGCCAAGCGTGACCGAACCCGAGCATAGTGACTCGTCTCCTATGGGAAAGCCAAAAGAATCGATGCCCTCCCAGGACAGCGTCCAGGTCCCGAGAAAGGTGCCTTCCACTTTGACCGCGTCACCAAACGGAGTGTTGTCACAACCGGCCAGCGCGACGGCGCCGACCATAAGCATCAACGACGTTCGTCCTCTCATCGACCGCTCCTCCTGTGAGCGCTTTACCCTGCTTCGCGCAAGACGGTGATACAGAACCATCAGGATTCGTCGTACCAAAGCCGCTTGCAGATGCAAGAATGGTACAACTCAGGTGAGCGGGACGATTAATAATATAATGGTTTGTCGTAACGGGGGTTAGATCGCGTTCGCTCGACCCCCGGTGGAAACGGCCGCCCGGACATAGACGTTGCACCCGCCGCATCCTGCAAACTGTTGCCCGGCGTTGCGATATTAGCTCGCGTACAGGTCCATGACGCGCTCGAGCGCCCAGCGGCACACGCGGCAGAAGCCCACGTCGTCGCGGGTGAACATGATGCAATCGGTCTCCGACCGGTACAGACCGGCCGCCTCGTACATCGCCCCCTCGAAGGCTCCCACCGTGGCCGAATATCGCATCGTCGCCAGCAGCTCCGTCTCGACGCGCTTCTGCTCCTCGAACAGGGCGTCGAACTCGGCCTCCGGGGCCTGCGCCTCGATCAGCGCCTGCCGCCGTGCCCGCATCTGGCGGGCGTGCTCCTCGTAGGCCTCCTTGCCCCAGGGTGTGGGGATCGGCGTGCCGGGCTCGACGAGGGAGGCCCATTTGACCCTCGACGGGTCGTGAAGCGCGGTCACGTTGGGCTCCCACGGCTCGGTCAGCTCGGCGGGGGTCTCGTAGCTCACGGGCGAGAGGTAATACTCGTCCGCCAACCCCGCGAAGTGGTGACCGAACTCGTGGATGAAAATGTACTCGGCGAACTCGGTGTCGACGGACGTCGTCGACTGCGCGTTGAAGATCCCGCCGCCACCGTACTGCTTCTCGTTGACGAGGATCTCCAGGAACTCGTAGGGCACGCCCGAGAGCGCTTCCCGCAGCGCCCGGTTGTCGTACGTGAGCAGGTAGCGCTCGGAGTCGAATATGTTGTACTCCGCGGAGACGGGTGTCCGCCGAAATTCCCCGACCTGCGGCCTGTTGACGCCGCTCTCGGCCGACGGGAGATCCACCGCCCAGATGTTGAAGTCGCTCCGCCGGCTCTTGAACGGCTCGAGCGCGAAGAGCGCCTCCACCAGGCGGCGGGCGTCAGCGTGGAACTTCTCCATCTCGTCGGCGCGGTAACCCTCGCTCAGGAGGACGATGTCCACCTTCTCGGTCGGCGGTCCGTTCTCGAACACGGCCCAGAGGTTGGAGCGCGGGTTCGGGTCGGCCGCATTCACGAAGCGTGAGTCGGGGTCGATCGACACCGACCAGATCTCGTGGAAGGCGTTCTGGTCGTCACGCTTCTTGAGTACGACCTGGACCGGCTCCCGCGGCCAGGGGAAGCGCAGTGACTCGTGGAATGTCCGGTGCGCCGAGCGTGCCTCGCCCGTCGTCTCCCACTCCCCGTAGATCGAGGCAAAGCCGCGGGAGTAGATGACCCGGTTCGTGGCCGGATCGATCACCTCGAACAGGTACTTGCCCAGATTCGTGTCGTCGATGAGCCGCGTCAGGCTACCGGCCCACGCACCGTCCGAGACGACGCGGTCCAAGGCCAGGATCTCCTCGTCGACATCCCCGGTGTGGAAATAGTCCACGCGCATCGTCTTCGGGACGAAGTATCGATCAAAGAGATCCGGCTCCTGAGTCACGGGCGCCTGGGTGTGGCCAGCCGTGCTCGACAGAACCACAATCCACGCGGCGTACAAGAACTGACGCATCATCGACTTCCTTTCTGCTGCCGCGCTGGGAGCGCGACGCGGATGGCGCGACACGCTGCAACACGGCTGCTGCAGCAGGGGCGCGCGGCACCGAAGCCTAGGCGGCCAGTGCCTGCTGTAGGTCAGCCATGAGGTCGTCGGCGTCCTCGAGGCCGACGGAGAACCGGATCAGCGTGTCCGTGATGCCGGACGCGGCCCGCTCCTCCGCACTCAGGCCCACGTGGACCGCTGCCGCCGGCCGGATGATCAACGAGTCGACGCCTCCCAGGCTGGGAGCTACGATCGGGATCTCCAGGGCCGCGAGAAACCGCTCCGCCCGCTCCACATCGCCGTCGAGCTCGAAGCTGAGCATGCCACCGGACCCATCGAGGAGCCGCCGGGCCAGCTCGTGCTCCTCGTGCGACTCGAGCCCGGGATAGTGCACCGCCCGTGTCGCCGGATGCTCCGCGAGGAACCGGGCGATGCGCGCCGCGGATTCGTTCTGCCGGCGTACCCGGACCCCCAGGGTCTTGAGCGCCCGATGCAGCAGGAAACAGGCGTGCGGATCGAGCGACCCGCCCATGTGGTCGTGCAGATGCTTCGTCCGCTCCACGTGCTCGGCCGAGCCGATCACGGCGCCGGCGATCAGATCGTTGTGACCGTTCAGGTATTTCGTAGCGCTGTGCACCGAGAGGTCGAACCCGATCTCCGCTGGGCGGAAGTTCACCGGCGAGGCGAACGTATTGTCGATGATCGAGACGAGACCGTTCGCCCGCGCAAACTCGACGACGCCCTCGAGGTCGGGGATCTGCACCAGCGGGTTGGTGAGCGTCTCGACGTAGATCGCCCTCGTCTCCGGGCGCAGTTTCCGTTTCCAGGCTTGCCGATCCCTGCGGTCGACCAGGGTGTGGGAGATCCCGTAGGCGGGAAGGTCCTTCGTGATCAGGCTGTGCGTGCCGCCGTACAGGCAGTCCTGTGCAAGTACGTGATCGCCCGTGCGCAGGATCGAGAGCAGTACCCCCGAGATGGCCGCCATCCCGCTCGCCGTCACGAGCGCGGCCTCCGCGTTCTCCAACGCCGCAAGCTTCTCGTGCAGCGCCAGATGGTTCGGGCTGTTGCTCAGGCGGGCGTACCGGATGTCGTGATAGTCGGTCTCGCCCTCGTAGTCGTAGGTGCTGGTCTGGAAGATGGGCATCGCCACAGCGCCGCCGATGCGTGGCCGGGGCTCGCCCGCATGCACCGCCTTCGTGTCGATCGCCCGATCGCCGTCCGCCATCTTTCGCGCTCCTCGGTCAGGGGCCGTGCCGTCCCGTCTACGGGTCGCCGCCGAGTACATGCGGTCACCGTAGTACTCGCTTCGAGCTCCGTGACAGGATCCCCGGGGCGCCTCAACCTACATCGTCCGGGCAGCGCTGGCGCGAGGTCCTAGAGCACAGGATATTCAGGGTACGAATACTCTGCGAACGGAGGAGGAAGAACATGCGAGTAGAGCGTCTAGCCACGGCGGCGATCTTGACCGTGGCGCTGTCCGGTTGTGGGAGTGGGATCAGCGTGACGAACGATTGGGACCCGGGAGTGGACTTCACGTCCTTCAAGACCTTTGCGGTGCTGGACGACGCAGCGGGAAGCAATAGCGGCATCGACCAGCTGACCCGGAACCGAGTCAAGGCCTCCATCGCCAGCAATCTTCAGGCGAAGGGCTTTCGTCAGGCAGACAACAAGGACGATGCCGACATGGCGGCGGGGTGGCAGTTCACGTCGGACGAGCGTTCCTCGTTCCAGACGGTCAGCACCGGCTGGGGCGGCTACGGGTACGGTTGGGGCGGCTGGTACGGTGCTGGCGGGATGGGGATGACCACCAGCCGGACCACCGAGACGCGCTACGAAGTCGGCTCCCTCGTCATCGCCCTGTTCGACACCAAGAGCAAGGAGATGATCTTCACGGCGACGGGCTCCAAGACGCTCAAGTCCGATAACCCGTCTCCGCAGGAAATGCAGAAGCGCATTGACGAGGCGGTGGCGAAGATCCTCGAGAAGTTCCCCCCGCCGGAAAGCGGTAGCTGAGGGCGCTTCGCGCTTGCTGGTCGCCGCGTAGCAGCGCCTGCAGAGCATCCCCTGAGACGCCCGTGGCCGGCTTCGGCCGCGGGCGCGCAGGTCACAAAGAACGTTCCGCATCTGTCGGAGAGCTGACGATGGCTACGACTATCCGAAGCGTCGAGTACTTCCACACCACGGTCCGAGACAGGCCGGGAGAGGGCTTCCAGCTGTTGTCGCAGCTGGCTCAGATCGGCATCGAGCTGCTCGCCTTCTCGGCCGTCCCGCTGGGTCCGCTCTACACGCAGCTTACCGTCTTTCCCACCGACTCCGGGAAGCTGAGCCGGGAGGGGCGTAGAGCCGGGCTGGAGCTGGACGGGCCACACCCAGCCCTGCTGGCCCAGGGTGAAGACGTGCTTGGCGCTCTGGCCGGCATCTACGAGCGGCTCGCCGCCGCCGGGGTCAACGTGTACGCCTCTACCGGTGTCACGGACGGCCGGGGCGGCTTCGGCCAGATCTTTTACGTGCGGCCGGAGGAGTACGAGCGCGCTCGCGCCGCCCTCGGCGTCTAACCTGCGGAGCGGCTTCCGTCCAGCGACCGCCAGCGGTCCTACACTCGGAAGAGGAACGCAGCGGCCGGCGCCCGCCCTATGGCCGCAGGCTTTTCCCGAACGCCTTCACGACGAGAAGCGGGCATGGCGCCCGACGCAGGACGCTGTTGGCGACACTGCCGACCAGCGCAGGCTGGTGTCCCGTCCGTCCGTGGCTTGCCAGAACGAGGAGATCGGCATTCCGGTCTTCGGCGAAGTCCAGGATTCCCTCGACGGGATGAGCGGCGACCGTTGCAACCTCGAAGGACACCTCGGGCCCGTTCCCTGTCACCATGCGCTCCTCGAGCAGCTGGGCCGCCTTTTCCTCGAGTGCGGGAAGGTCGAACGCCTCCTCGATCGGCGTCGAGAAATAGACCTCCTGGTAGCACTCCACCTCGACGACATGCAGGAGCGAGAGCGTGGCGCCAAACGACGCGCCCAGGTGCCTGTCGTGCTCGTCCGACGGTTCGGAAAAATCGAGCGGCACGACGATCCGCTCGACCTCGACCGGCTTGTCTCGGCCCACGGCGAGCACCGGACAGTGAGCGATTCTGGCGACTTCCGAGCAGACGCTCCCCAGCAGTTGCGGCCTCAGTCCGCGCTGGCCGTGCGTCCCGACGACGATCAGATCGATGTCCTCCTGGAGCGCATAGTCCAGAATCGCGTCCGCCGGGGAGATTCCCCGACGCACGACGATCTCGACCGGCAGTTCCGACGCCTCGGACTCCGCGACCGCCGATCTCATCTGTTCCTGAGCGTGCTGGACCATGCGCTCGTAGATCGCCTCAAGAACGCGGTAGTGCTTTAGCGGGATGGCCGGGTCGGCGTCGTACAGTGCGATCGCATGGAGCAGGTGAAGCTCTGCTCCGTGCACGCTCGCGAACCGCACGGCCCACGGAAAGGCGGACTCGGCGACGTCCGAGGAATCCGTGGCGAACAATACCTTGTGGATATCCAGCATCTCGGATGCGTGGCCTCCTACACGACGACCTGCCTCGGAGAGTCGGGTACTTCTCCTCTAGCTTGAGACTAGTACATCAATAGATAGTAGCCCACCGTCAGCCCCAGGCATGCCAGGTAGCCGACTGGGAACAACCATCGGCAGGTCCGGTCCAGCCTGTCACCGGCGGCGACCTCGGTGCGCTTGTCCAGAGCTGCCACGCGCAGGTTGACGAGCACGCTGGCTGCCAACGCCAGATAGCTCAGGTACATGAAGCTGCTCATGATCGTGAAGTAGGGAATCCGCGGGATTTTGTCAGATACGACGATTTGAAACGCCACGATCGTGAGGATCGCGATGAACGTGATGTCCATACGACTTCCGAGGGACTCGCTGTCCATCCAAAACACCGACCAAGATAGCGCCACGAGTATCATAATCGGAAAAACGACGATCCTCAGTAGGTATAGCGGAGATCTCTTGGCCGGGTAGCTGAACACGATCGCGGCTGCAGGATTCGATCGGTGGCCCGCGTAGACTGCATCATCGGTAAATACAGCCGTCTCGACGTTTCCCAGCTGCCATTGGAGCAGCGTCGTTTCGCCTACTCCACTGGCGGCGGTGTCCGGCATCAGACGAACACGATCGGCTCCGAACCCTAGGACCGAGAAGGCAATCTCGAACTGCTGTTGATCGAACGGGATCTGCCGGAGATCCAGGGTCAGTTCGGCAGCCGCTTGCATCACCTCGACATAGGTAACCGATCCGTCTCGCTGGATGCGGATGACTACACCCTGCCGTTCGTAGCGCCCCGATCCGTTGCGCAGCACCAGCGGCGGCCACCAACCGTTGAAGACCTCTGCAAACTGGTAGTCGCCTTGGTAGACCTTCTCCTCACTCCCGACAGCAGAAGGATCGAACGAAAGGCGCGGATCCTTCCAGTGCATCGTGAGGGTTCCCTCGAACTCGAACGTCTTTTCGTCCTCGTTGATGTCGAAGATGTCGATCAGATGGAGGCCGACGGCAACGTTGACCGTGCCGTCCGGCGGTCCACGCAACGCCTCCTGAGCCGCCAGCCGCCCTGTCTCCCCCAGCAGAGGAATCCAGGCGGCCCACAGCATGGCGACCCGTGGCAGCCAGGTCCAAAGCGCTCGACGCACTCCCATCTCCCCATCCGGTCTGTCGTGTGGTGGATCGGTACAAGGCGCTAGAAACTGTCGGGTGGGACAAACTGCAGCAACCACACAGGAAGTCGTTATGGGCCCGGCTGGACTCGAACCAGCGACCTTGGGATTATGAGTCCCCTGCTCTAACCAGCTGAGCTACGGGCCCGCGTGAGGCGACAAAAGCTACCGTTGGCTTCCGACGCTGTCGATAGGTGCGCGCAGGCCGATCGCGGAAGGGTCGGAGCCGTACGCGTGCTCACGACGGAACGTCTCCCCCTCGAACGCCGCGCGTTCCAGCATCTCTGTCGTGATGCTCGTATCCATACCGGCCAGGATCCTCACCCTTTCGTCAATTCGGGGATGCGCCCGCAGGAACTCGCCAGCAGCAGAGGATGCATCGCCACGCGGATCGAGGAACATCAAGGGCGCCAGAGCCGGGTTGCTCGAGACGTCGCCGGAGTGACTCTCCTTCAGCGAATGGCATCACGTAGTAGAGCAGGCCATCCGCCTCGCCGGAATCGTAGAGCGGCAGGATGTGCGGGTGTTGAAGCCCCGCTACGATCTCGATCTCCGTCAGGA
>JARRMU010000036.1:0-32599 GCA_037385645.1 Gemmatimonadales bacterium | reverse complement strand
AGTGGCCGCGAGGCATGCTCGAGCGCAGGCGGCAGAGCTGAACGAGATGGCGGTGAGGCTCCGGGACGGCGGCGCTCAGGGCGGCGACGGGATGTACGATGCGCTGACCGGCTTTCCGCGGCGGCGCCTTCTGCTGGACCGGCTTCAACACGCGTTGCGCCGCCGGCAGAGGAACCCGGACCTACAGTTCGCCGTGGCCTGCGTCGGCCTGGAAGGACTGCAGCAGGTGCGAGACCGACTGGGGCTGAGAGCCTCCGAGGAGTTTCTCCTCGCCCTTTGTCGCCGCATGGAATCCGCGGTACGCCCCGCAGACACGATCGCCCGGACCTCCGAGGACGAGTTCACGATAATCTTGGAGGATTCTGACGGCCTGGCGCACGCCAACGCCGTCGCCGAGCGGATGCAGGCGGCCATCCGCCGGCCCTATCGCCTCGACGCGGAGGAAGTGAGCGCCGGCGCGAGCATTGGCTTGGCGCTGAGCAACCCGGCGTACGAGTACGCGGAGACCATCCTCAGGGACGCCACGGCCGCCCTGCGCGCAAGCCGAGCCTTCGGCGACGAGCACCCGAGAGTGTTCGACATGGCCGAGCAGCCCCGCTCCCACAGTGCTCGGCCTCACGAAGAGGACCTCGCGGCGGCGCTGCTCGAAGGCGAGATGGCGCTCGAGTACCAGCCCGTGGTGTCGCTTCGCAGTGGGTGTGTGGTGGGGTTCGAGGCTCGGGCCAAGTGGTTGCATCCGGAGCGTGGCAAGTTGGCTCCGGAGCAATTCCTCCCGGAATCGGGGGCAGGACCCGCCGTCTCGGCTCTCTTGTCCTGGAGCCTCCGCCAGGCGGCGACGCAGGTCATCGAATGGCAGAGACTAAGGCCGGGTTCTCCGCCGTACGCGGCGCTCGTGCTCTCCTCCGAACAGTTTTACAGCCCGGATCTCGTGACGGAGGCGTGGGATGTCCTCACCCACACGGACGCAGACGGGGACCTTCTCAGGCTCGTAGTCCAGGAACGCGTCCTGGCTCAGTCTCCGGGTCAGGCGGCCCAGATCTTGGCAAGCCTTGGCGCGCTCGAGATCGGCGTCGTGATGGACGGCTTCGGCACCGGTTACTCTTCGCTTCCCAATCTGCACCGCCTGAGGCCGCGCGGCCTGGTTATCGACCGTGCGTTCCTGGTCGGGGCCTCGAATCGCCCGACCCAGTGGCTGGTGGCGCGGACCATCGTCGAGCTCGCCAGGATTCTCGAGGCGGAGGCGATCGCGGCCGGGATCGAGAACGGGGATCAGTTGACCCGGTTGTTCCAGCTGGGCTGCGAGCGGGCACAGGGTCCCTACTTCGGCGGCGGGCTGGATGCTGGCAAGACGCGAGCCGTCCTCGAGGAGGGATTCGGCGCGGAAGTGAGGTCACTGCGCCGGCCGGCGGAGGGTGGGGTCGCCGAATCACCCTTCACGCGCTTCCTCGAGCAGCGGAACTAGTCTCGCTCCTCACGCTTCACGCTTTCCCACAGCAGATCCAGCTTCTCGAGCGAGACGCGGCGGGGGTCGATGCCCATCCGCTTCGCTCGGGAAAGAAGCTGGCCGAAGCGCCGCTCGAATTTGCTTGTGGCGCTCGAGAGGGCGGGGCCTGGCGGCACATCGCACAGCCGAGCGACGTTGAGCGCCGCGAACAGGAGATCGCCGACCTCTTCTTCGACGGCAGTGTTCCTCGCTTCTTCAGTGGTTTCGCCGCTGGCGGGGCCGGGGTTCGCGCCCGAGGAGAGTAAGGCCTCCAGCTCCTCGATCTCCTCCAGCAGCTTTTGGAGCGCACCGCGGGCGTCCGGCCAGTCGAAGTTGAGAGCGGCAGCTTCACCTTGGACCTGGAGCGCCCTTCCGAGCGGATCGGCGGGCTTCGAGAAGCTGCCTTCATCACGAGAGTTACGTTGCTGGCCGGGCATGGCCGGGATATACTAGGCGCGATTTGAAAACGGAGTCAAACGACCGTCGCCGAGCCTGGGTAGAGGTGAACCTCTCGGCGATTCGCCGGAACGCCCAGCGGCTGGCCGCGTTGCTCCCCGGGTCCCGGCTTCTTCCGATGATCAAGGCCGACGGATACGGGCTGGGAGCCGTGCGCGTGGCCGCCGCGCTCTCGTCCACCGACGTGTGGGGCCTGGGTGTCGCGACGGCGGAGGAAGGAGCGATCCTTCGATCGGCCGAGTACTCGGGTCGAATCATCGTCTTCTCCCCTCTGCCGTCTCGAGACGCCGCGGACATCGTGCGGGGCGAGTTGGAGCCAGCCATCACGAGCCTGGAGGCTCTGGAGGTGTTCGGGCGGGCCGCGGCGAGCGCAGGGGTGAAGCTGCCGGTGCACCTTGAGGTCGACACGGGCATGGCCAGGTTGGGAGTGCCGGCGAGGACCGTGGGCGCCTGGGCAGGCGACGCCGCCCGCCTGTTGGCGGACTACCCTCTCACGCTGGCAAGTACGTTCACGCACTTTCACTCGGCGGATTCGGACGAGGCGGCGACTCTGGCGCAGTGGGCCGAGTTCCAGACCGCGTTGACGAGCCTCCGCGATGGAGGGATCGAGCCCGGGCTTGTCCACGCGGCGAACAGCGCGGCCGCCCTGCGGTACAAGGAAGTCGCCGCCGACGTGATCCGACCCGGAATCACGCTGTTCGGAGGAGGCGCGCCGTCCGGCGAGCCCGTCGTATCGGTGTTCGCGCGGGTGCTGGATGTTCGGGAGGTAGGCCCCGGGCAGACGGTGAGTTACGGGGCGACGTACCGAACGAGCGAGCGGAGCCGGCTCGCCACCCTCGCGATCGGCTATGCCGACGGCGTCCGCTTCGAGCTGTCGAACCGGGGCCACGTGCTCCTGAGCGGAGTGCGAGCGCCAATTCGCGGCGCGGTTTGCATGGATGTGATGGTCGTCGATGTCACGGCGATCCCGGACGTCGGCCCTGGCGACATCGCCACGGTCCTGGGACGCGACGGCGAGGAAGAGATCACCCTGAGAGAGATGACGGAGCAGTGCGGAACGATAGAGTACGAGATACTGACGGGCCTGAGTCCGCGATTGCCTCGCATCTCGGTGGAGAGCGGCTGACCGTGGCGGTTCGATGAGCGACGCGACGGCGGATAGCGGCCTGCTGGACGCGGCTCGAGCGGCAAAGGAGCGGGCCTATGCGCCCTACTCGGATTTTCGGGTCGGCGCGGCCCTCCAGGCGACGGACGGCCGGATCTTTACCGGCTGCAACGTCGAAAACGCCTCGTATCCGGTCGGGCTCTGCGCCGAGCGGGTGGCGTTGGGGACGGCGGTCGCCTCCGGCGCACGCCGCTTCGGGCGGCTCGCCATCGCCTCTGACGCGGCGACTCCGACGCCTCCCTGCGGGATGTGCAGGCAAGCTCTGTCGGAGTTTGGCATGGCGCTGGAGATCGTGAGCACGAGTCGAGCCGGCGCTTGTGTGAGCTGGCGGCTCGAGGATCTCCTTCCCGCGCACTTCGAGCTCCAGGATCGCGGCGGAGAGAGCGCCGATGGCTGATCCTCGCCTGTCGCGCGGTGCGATGCCGATCGGTTCCCGGTGCCTTTCGCTGGCGTTGCTCGCGACCGCGGCACTCATGGGCCTGGCCGGCTGCGCGGAGGACGCGATCGTGGCGGTCGATCCCGACGTGCCGGGAGCCACGGTTCCCACCGTGGAGATCTCGGCCGTCGCCTCCGACCTTGAGGGCTGGCAGGACACGACCTACTCGGGGTTCGAGCTCCCGGCAACCTCGGCGTTCAAGCTCCTGGCTGATCGAGCCGATCTGCTATCCCGAGTCCTCGGCCGCTTCGATGTACCGGATTCAATCATCACCTCCTTCGGGATCGAGGAGATCGACACCTTCGTCGATGCCAGCTTCAGGGTGGCGCTGGATTTCGGGGCTGACCCCGACAGCGTCGTCGTCCCCAATTATCAGCTCCAGGTCTTCGCGCTCGAGGAGAGCTTCGACTCTTTGAGCGCCACATGGACCGACCGGCGTGAAGGCGATCCCTGGATCCTGCCCGGTGGCACGCTCGGCGAGCTGCTCGCTTCGGGCAATTTCATAGCCGCGGTCGATACGGCGGTGCTCGAGTTCTCGGCTCCGGTGGACGAAGTGCTGGAGGCGTGGCAGGAGACGGATGGAGAGCCCGGGGTCGCACTCGTGATGGTGGGCGGCCCTCCCGAACTGGCGGTCACTAGCTTCGATCTCGCCACCCAGGTGATGGTGGTCGGGCGGGCGGACACGGTGCCAGCGACCTTTTTCTCGCGCGGTCCCACGTTCATCTACGACCCGGCTCAGCCGTCTCCCGGGCAGAGTCTTCGTCTCGCCGGCCTGCCCGCCTGGCGCCTGTACGTGGAGTTCACTCTCCCCGATGTGCTGAGCGGCGTCCAGCTGGGGGAGACGACGATTAACCACGCCGAGTTGCGCTTTCGGCCGCTCCCGCCGCCGGAAGCGCCCTTCCCGCTGGGGCGCGCGATCGTCGCGACGGCGGTGGAGGTGCTTGCCGACGCGTTCGAAGTGGGCGCGAAGGTCCCGGTCGGTGCCCCGATCCCGGATCCCCAGACGGGCGTCGCCCAGTTCATATCGGTAACCCCGGACGGTCTGGAGGAGGGGGACGTAATTCGAGTCAACGTGACGCGGCTGGTGGAGTTGGTGGCCGGCGCGGACACGCTCACCCAGGTCCGGCTGACGGTCCGAGCCGCGCCTACGGACGGGCAGGCCTTCGGCTTTTGGGACTTCGGCTCCGTCGAGTCTCCCCTCTCGCTCCAGCCGGAGTTCCGGATGCTCGTGACTCCGCCCATCGGGTTCCCGGTCCCTTGACCGGAGGCCGCGGGGCACGGAGGAGAGTGGGGGCATCGGCGCTGCTTGCGGTTCTGGCCATCGTGCCGTGCCTCCTTATCGCCTCGCCGTCAAAGGCGTGCGCTCAGACGCCCTACACGGCGGTGGGCCTCGGGTATCCCATCCGGTCTATCGACGCGAGGGCGATGACTCTCGGCGGGGTCGCCAATGGCCTCCTGGGTGGGACTTTCTCGCTGGGGAACCCGGCCGATCTCACGCTTCACGCCTCCGCGGCCGTGGCCGCAGCCATCGCCGGCGAGAACATTACCGTCAAGGCGGCCGGTGGAGACCAGAGCGCCGGTCGGAGCTGGTTCCCGGTCATCGGAGCCGTCGTCCCGATCGGTGACTGGGCGTTCCGGGTCGGATTCGGCGGCCTCTTGGATCAGGATCTAGGCATCATCCTTACGGATACACTCGTCACCTCGATCGGCCGATTCGAGTTCGAGGAGCTCCGAACGCGTGATGGTGGCGTGAGTCAGATCGATGTCTCGGCGGCGCGAAAACTCGGGCCCGTCTCGGTGGGGATCGGCGTCCAGCGGCTCACCGGCAGCCTGCAGCAACGTCTCCGGCGACGCTTCACCGAGGACGTAGACAGCACCGGCGTGCTTCCCGAGGGGGTGCTGGAGAGGGCCGAGACCGATTACGGAGGCTGGGCCGTGAAGGCGGGCGCCAATGCGCAGTTCAAGGGTCGCTTCGTCATCAGCGGCAGCTTCTTCTTCGCCACGGACCTCAAGGCTGAGCAGCTCGGGACCCTCATAGAGCGCACGCTGAGGCTTCCTAACGGATTCGAGGGTGGGCTGAGCGCCCTGATCACCCCGAGCCTGCTGCTCGCGGCGGGCGGCGGCTGGTCGGGGTGGTCGCAGTCTGAGCCCGTCACGGAGACGTTTACGGCTGCCGATGCAAGCTGGTTCGGCGGCGGGTTGGAGTATACGGTCCTTCTGGGGAGCGTCCCGATGGCGCTTCGCGCCGGCGGTCGCACCCGGAAGCTGCCCTTCGTGCTGCCGGATCAGCAACAGTCCAAAGAAAACGCGATCACCGCCGGACTCGGATCCCGGATCGGCGGCCGGGTCAGGGTCGATCTCGGCTTCGAGTTCGGCCGGCGCGGAAATCTCGAGGCCGCGGGCACGGAAGAGGGCTTCACGTCGCTCAACCTCACGGTAGGGATCATCCAGTGATGGAGCTCGTGGCGCTGACACGGAGCGGAGGTCGGCAGGGTGCGGTGGATCGACCGGCTGCCACGGATCTCCCGACCGCCGCCGGGTCCGACACGGGTCGAGCGGCGGCGGGCACGGTCTACATCGAGACGTACGGCTGCCAGATGAATATCGGCGACACCGAGCTCATGGCCGGAGTTCTCGCCAAGGGCGGGTATGTGCGCGTCGACGATCCGGAGCTGGCCGACGTGATCCTGGTGAACACGTGTGCGATCAGGGAGCATGCCGAGCAGCGGGTGCTCGGACGATTGGGGCAGCTGCAGCAGCACCGAAAGCGGCGTCCCGACCTGGTGCTCGGCGTGACCGGCTGCATGGCCCAGCGCATCGGCGACCGGCTGCTCGGAGAGGTACGGGGCGTGGACCTGGTAGCCGGGCCGGATTCCTATCGGCACCTGGGAGAGGTCATCGACGGGATCCGCCTGGGTGTGGTGGCGAAGGGCCAGGCTCTGCTGGAGCTGGACGTCACCGAGGGTTATTCGGGCCTCTCTTCCGTGCGCGGCGAAGGGGTGTCCGCCTGGGTCACCGTGCAGCGCGGCTGCGATCACCGCTGCACGTTCTGCATCGTCCCCTACGTTCGCGGACCTGAAAAGAACCGGTCGTCCACCGAGGTGATTGCCGAAGTGGAGGAGGCCGTGCGGCGAGGGTACAGCGAGGTGACGCTACTCGGGCAGACGGTGAACTCCTACGCCTTCGGGGATTGGGATTTCGCCGACCTGTTGAGGGCGGTCGCCACGGTTCCCGGGCTGAGGCGGGTCCGCTTCACATCGCCGCACCCGAACGACGTGAGCGAACGCTTGCTCGAGGTCATGGCCGAGGAATCCGCGGTCTGTCCCCAGCTGCACCTTCCCGCCCAGTCCGGAGCCGATGGTGTCCTGAAACGCATGGTGCGCCGGTATACGCGCCGGGAGTTTCTCACGACCGTCGAGATGGCGCGGCGGATCGTTCCCGAGATTGCCTTGAGCACGGATATCATCGTGGGCTTTCCGGGCGAGTCGGAGCTGGATTTCGAGGCTACGCTCTCGCTTTTGGAAGAGGTCAGGTTCGACGATGCCTACCTGTACAAGTTCTCGCCCCGTGAAGGAACGCCGGCCACCCGCCTGCCGTCTGGGGATGCCGTGCCCGCCGACGTGGCCCAATCGCGGCTGGAGCGAACCATCGAACGGCAGCGTGCGATCCAGCTGGAGGTGAACCGGGCCGAGGTCGGTTCGGTGTGCGAGGTGCTGATCGAGCGCGAAGCACGGTCTACCGGGGACCTGCTCGGCCGCACGGACACGAACAAGGTCGTGGCGTTCCCGGGGCCGGCCGAGTGGATCGGCAGATACCTGGATGTCCGGCTGACCGCGACCTCGAGTGCCACCTTCGCTGGCGAGGTCGCATGAAGCTCTGGATGCGTGTTCTCTCGTTTGTCGCCGTCGCGGCGTTCTCCTTCGCCTTCGCCGCGGCCAACGCCGCGGAGCGCGTCACCCTGAATCTCGGGTTCCTCACCCTGCGGTCGGTCTCGCTGCCGGTGGTCGTCTTCACGTCCGCCCTGGTCGGGATGGTCGTCGTTTTCCTCGTGGGGTTGAAAGCGGATCTGCGCACCCGACAGCTCGTTCAGCGCTACCGTCGCGCGCTCGAAGTGGACGAAGAGCCCGGTGGAGGCACGCTGCCCACCGATTGACCCCGCCCCGACAACCCGTGAACCCCCCAACGGTTGATTCGGGAGTGACGTAACCGGCCCAGACAGGGCCATGATGCCCCATCACCGAGATCTAGCCGTCGCCGGCCGTTGAGCTTGAGAGGCGGCCCCTATGCGCGCCTGGCGCCAGGCCCGCTGGTCCTGCTCACGGTCTGCTTGTGCGGGGGCACATCGCTGGGCCTCCGGTCCTTCTCCGGCGTTGGGAGCGCATGGATCTCACTCGTCTGCGCCGCGGCGGTGGCATCCCTCGGATGGCTGTACAAGTGGACTCGGCGGGCCGAAAGCACCGCGGCCAGCGCCGGCAATTCGCCCCGACGGCGGGGAAGTACGACCGCAGGCCTCCTTTTGGGGGCGACCTTCGCGGCCGGCGCCGCTTGCGGCGGGGCGGCAGGTGTCGCGGCCGGGCGGTCCTGCCTCACCCTCGTCGGAAACGGTCACGCCGTGGAGGTGGAAGGTCGCCTCGCGTCGCAGTTGACGGCGGTAGCCACGAACGCGGCACCGGTTCCGAACGCGGCAGTGGCCACTGCCGCGGCGGCGTCGACTCGATCCTCTCCGGCCTCCGTGCGCGTGTTCATCGTTGCTGCCGAGTTGCGGGCACAGGCGGGCGAGTGTGCGGTCCGCCGGCTGCTTGTCCTCGTGAGGAGACCCCAGCACGCCCTCCCCGCGGGCACGATCGTGCGGCTTCGTGGCAAGTGGTCGGCTTACGGCCGGCCAGGAGACTGGCCGAGGCGTCCGGAGCGTCTCGGCTACGTTCGTGGCGAGATCTCGGCGGTCGGAGCGGGGGCAGTGGCCGACCCGGCCACCAGACCCGCGGGCCGAGCTTTCGGGACACCCGAGAGTCGGGTCTCCGGATTCGGCCCGCTTCAGCGCATGCGAGCCGCCGGCATCCAGCGGGTCGAGAGCCGGCTCCCGGCAGACGTGTCACCGACAGCCGTCGCCATCCTGCTGGCAGAGCGTGGCCGCCTCGATCCGGCGACTCGCCGAACGTTCGCCAATGCCGGCCTCGCGCACCTGTTGGCCATCTCCGGCCTGCACGTCGGCATTCTGGCCGCGGCCGCTCTGGCCGTGACCGGCGTCGTGGCGGTCGGAGCCGTGCGCCTCGTCGTCGCCGCCCTGCTCGTTCTTGGCTACGTGGTTCTGATCGGCGCGCCGCCCGCGGCGGTGAGGGCCGCACTCATCTTCTGCGGCTACGCGGCGAGCCGGGCGCGAGGGAGTCCCGCCCGGATCACCGAGTTGCTGGCCCTCGCCGCCTCGCTCGCCGTTCTGATCGATCCGCTCACGCTGCTGGAGCCCGGCTTTCAACTCTCTTTCGCCGGATTCTCCGGGCTCATCCTCGGCAGCCGCACGATTCGCCGGCTCGAGCACGCGACGACGGACTCTGGCGCGCGGGATCTCTGCGAGCGTCGGAGCGTTTGCCCTGACCGCTCCTATCTCCGCATGGCACTTCCACCGAGCTGCCCCGGTATCCGTCGTCTCCAGCCTCGTGGGCTCACCGGTCGTTGCCTTGGCGCTGCTGGCGCTAGCCGGAGTCCTCCTGCTGCCGGGACCGCTCGCAGATGCGATGGCCGCGACCGCGACGATCCTGATACGGTGGCTCCAGGCCCTCGTCGAGGCATTCTCGGCGCTTCCTCTCGGCCACGTGCTCGTCGGCCGGCCCGGCGCTGTCGAATGGCTCGTCGTCGTCAGCGGCGTGATCGCCCTCCTGCTGTTCGCGGCCGGCCGCAGCGTCTGGCGCACGGCCCCATACATGGGGCTGGCGGTCTGCCTTGGGCTGGCTTCTCCAGCGATCCAGACGTGGCGGGGCGCCGGACGAACGCTCCTCTGCACGCTGGATGTCGGGCAGGGCGACGCCGCCGTGCTTCGAACGCGACGCGGCCACTGGCTCGCGATCGATGCGGGGCCCCGGCACGGAGCGAGCGATGCCGGGGTTCGGGTCGTCCTTCCGTTCCTGCTCTCGCACGGCGCCCGATCGCTCGAGCTGTTCGTGCTCACCCATCCGGATCTCGATCACCTCGGCGGTGCGGCATCACTTCTCGAGCGTCTGCAGGTTCAGCGCGTGCTGGACGCTGCGCTGCCGGTTCCAGCGGCGAGGTACGACGAGTACCTGTCAGACGTTGTCGCCGAAGGTGCAAGATGGCTCGTGGGCCGACAGGGCGCCCGCCTGGCGATCGACGAGGTCGAGATGTTGGTCCTCGGGCCCGATCTCTTGCCAAGCGATCGTCTCGCCGCAGCGAGAGTGAGAGGCGGGCTGGTCAGCGCGAACGAAGCGAGTCTGTCGCTCCAGATCAGGGTCGATGGGGGGTTCGGCTATGTGAACGCGGGCGATGCGCCTGCAGCGGAGGAAAGGAGAATGCTCGCCTCGTGGCCTCCCGACGCGCTGCGAGCGGACGTCCTCAAGGTGAGCCACCACGGTTCCAAGACGTCATCGGATGTGGGCTGGCTCAAAGCGCTGGCTCCGGAGCTCGCGATCATCTCCGCAGGGGCCGCCAATCGGTACGGGCATCCTCATCCCGTGGCGCTCGCCCGACTCGACTCGGCCGGGATCGGCGCAGTATGGCGGACGGACCTGGACGGCACGGTCTGCGTAAGCGTGGACGCGGAGGGTCGATGGCGTCTGGAGGAGACCTATGGCTAGCAAGGTCCCGATGGGGAGGTGGGGGGACGTCGGCGCTATCGCAAGCTCAAACGGCGCTGCATCTTGAAGGAGCGACCGCAGATCGATCTGGAAACCGGGAGGGTCATGTCGTGACGGCCGTAGTTACCCTGCACCGCTTTATCATCGAGGAGGAACGGAGGCATCCCGAAGCCACCGGTGACTTCACCAGCATCCTGTACGACATCGCCTTTGCGGCGACGTTGATCAGCCGCGCCGTCAACAAGGCAGGCCTGATCGACATCCTCGGAGCGACCGGCGATGAGAACGTCCACGGTGAGCGGGTGCAGAAGCTCGACGAGTACGCGAACAGGGTCATCTTCGATGCGCTGGACCACGGCGGCCACCTCTGCCTGATGGCTTCCGAGGAATCGGAACAGCCGATTCCGATCCCGGAGCAGTTTCCGAAGGGCGACTACGTCCTCCTCTACGATCCGCTCGACGGGAGCTCGAACATCGACGCCAACGTCTCGATCGGGACGATCTTCTCGGTGCACCGTCGACGCGACCGCGAGGCCGGCGACGGAGGGCTCTCCGATCTTCTGCAGCCGGGCGTGGATCAAGTCGCCGCGGGCTACGTGCTCTACGGCTCGTCGACGATGCTGGTGTACACGACCGGTGCAGGGGTGCACGGCTTCACGCTCGACAACTCGATCGGCGCTTTTCTCCTCTCGCATCCTCGCATCGAGATCCCGGATCCGGGCAAGCGGATCTACAGTGTGAACGAGGCATACTCCGATCGTTGGAGCGATGGGCAGAAGGCCCTCGTCGACCGGTTGAAGACGGAAGGGCAGTTCTCGCTGCGCTACATCGGATCACTGGTAGCCGACTTTCACCGCACGCTGCTGTACGGCGGCCTCTTCATGTACCCGGCCGACTCGAAATCGCCCAACGGCAAGCTCCGGCTCCTCTACGAAGTGTCGCCGCTCTCGATGGTGTGCGAACAGGCGGGTGGCGCGGCCACGGACGGTAAGATGCGGCTTCTGGACGTCGTGCCGAGCGAGCTGCACCAGCGGGTGCCGTGCTACATGGGCAGCCGGAGGTATGTCGAGCTCGCCAACGAGTGCCTGGGCAGCTAAGGCGCGGCTCTGAAAGCGCCCGGCGGCTGGAGGCGGCACCCTTCGCTCGCTGACGCGCTTTGGGCGCCGAGCCTCCTCGCTTCGCTGTGGGGTCTCGACGCCGTCGCGCTCATTCGCTCACCGACGGATGCCGCCCCCAGCTGGTTGGACGATTCGCCAGGAGATCCCACACACGGATGGAGAGCCAGGCATGCCCAGAACCGACCTCAGTAGGGACGAGACGCTCCGGGTGCTCGAGCGCGAGGGGGTCGTTCGCGTGGCGTTCGACGATGGGGACGCGCCCTACCTGATACCGCTCGGATACACCTGGCTGGAATCAGCGCTCTTCGGCGTCGCGGACCCGGGAAAGAAGACGCGCCTTGCGGCGTCCAATTCGGACGTCGCCTTTCAGGTGGACACCTCCGCAGAGACCGGCGTATTCGAGTGGGAGAGCGCCACCGGCGACGGCGTGTTCGAGATCGTCGCCGATGAGACGGCGAGGCGTCGGGCGCTGTCGGCTCTCGGGCCGGTCATCGCTCAGGCTCCGGAGTGGTGGCGTAACGAGCAGACCTCGAAGATGGCCGACGGGTCGCTGCTCGTCTGGAAGATCACGCCGACGCGCCTCTCCGGCTGCCGTTACGCGCCGGCCGCCGAGGAGCAGACCCGCTAGTCGGCAGGCCTCGCCGCCCGTTCGGCCAACCCCGATGTGGCGGCGGTGTCTCGGGAGCGAGTATCGGACGCGCGCCGCTGCCCCACGGCCATGAGCCACCGGCGTCCGCCGACTCGCGGAGCGAGACACCGCCGTCGCCCGCAACGAGAGCCACGGACAGAGAAGCCCCCGCGCCGCCGAGGCGACACGGGGGCTTTCGCTGTGAAGCCGGGCCGACACTTGGCGCCGGCCCGGTCCGCGTTGAAGGTCTAGAAGAACGTCCAGCGCGCGCCAACCTGCCAGGCCGTCGCCGAGGCGTTGGTCCGCACGTCCAGGAAGCTGTAGTCACTGTCGGCCGAGGGGCCCCGGTACTCGAGCACGAGCGGCCCGTTCGGGTCGTCATTGGCGCGTCCCGCCACCCGCAGCACCTCGAGCCCGCGGTCGATGTTGCTGGGTTCCCGGAACGCCGAGTTGAACAGATTCGTCACGTCGAGATAGATGTCGAGCCGGCTGAGCGCGCCGCCGGCGTTCTGTCCGAGCGGGATCCCGAACAGGATCCGCATGTCGAACCGGTTGGCCCAGGGAGCGCGGCAGGAGTTCCGCGCCATGATCGAGCCGGCTTGCTCCGCCACGCACTCGTTCGCCGCGATGAACCCGGCATAGTTGGCCGCGTCCTCCGGGCTGTCCCAGGTGAACTCGTTGACGTTCATCGGAACGTAGATCAGGTCGTTGTCCCGGCTGATCACCGGATCGCGGTAGCCGTCCCCGTTCGGGTCACCCCGGGTCACGTAGGAGATCGGCGATCCCGACTGCCCGAAGTACTGAGGCGTGACCTGGAAGAGGAATCCGCTACCGAACTCCCACTCGCCGGTGGCCGAGATCACGGCCTTGTGCCGGCGCTCGAACGAGGAAGTGGTCCTCGCCGGGTCGTTCGGGTCGTCCCCGATCGGGTTCCGGCCGTAGTTCGAGGTGGCCTGGCTGGAGAACAGCCCCTGCTGGTCGTTGACGTCCGAGAACGTGTACGAGCCCCGGAAAGCCAGCCACTGGGAGAAGTTGCGCGTCAGGCCGAACACCAGGACGAGGGCATTGTCGCCGCTCCGGTTCGTGAGGTTCACGGTCTGTGCGAAGCCTGCCGTCTCCGGAACCAGGCGGTTGTCCACGAAGCACTGTCCGCGCGACCCGCATCCAGCCGCATCGGGCGTGCCGAAGGTCGGCCGCCCGTCCACCGGATCGGTTCCGTTGGAGGGGATGAGGTTGATCTCCTCGAAGAAGATGGAGTTGATGGCGTACGTGTACAGGAGCTCGACCGAACCGACGAAGCCGCCGAACGCCTGGTCGAGCCCGAAGGTGGCCTTGAAGTCCGTCGGGAACTTGAGGTCCGGGTCGAGCACGTTCATGCGCGCGACCGCGCCGACGGATCCGCCCGCGCCGGCGCAGCTCGTCGGCCCCGGCCCGGACGGGTCGAAGCCCGGTGCGAGATCGCCCGAGCAGGTGAGGTCGGCCACCTGGCCCGCGTTCCCGTACGCGTTCGAGATCCACACGTAGGGTGCCCGGCCCGCGAAGATCCCCGCCCCGCCGCGGATCTGCGTGATGTTGTCAGCGTCCGACTGCCAGTTGAAGCCCACCCGAGGCTGCCAGAGCGGGTTGCCCGACGGCACCTCGCTGTTCGGGAAGCCGAACTCATCCTCGAAGTCGGGGTTGGTGAACGGCTTGTCCGGCAGAATCGGGATGTCGACCCGGAGGCCGTAATTGAGGGTGAAGGCGTCGCTCACCGTCCAGCCGTCCTGGAAGTAGAAGCCGAGCTGATAGGCGCTGAACTCGGAGACCAGGTCCTCGGGCGAGGCGCCCAGCAGGGGCACGCGCCGCACGTAACTGCTCGGGTTGTTGGCTGCCAGGTCGTCCAGGCTGTCGAAGGTCCAGACGCCGATCGAAGCCGGCTGGAAGTCGTTGGTGAAGGACCAGAACTGGTTCGAAGTCCCGAACGTGATCTCGTGGCTTCCGAAGATGCCCGTGACGTTGTCGGTCAGCTGGAACACATCCTGGTTCAGCAGGTTGACCTGGGAGAAACGCTCGGCTCCTGCCACGAGCGTGTTGTTCGTGACGTCCACCTCGACCTGACCCCAGTCGACGTCTGGATCGCGGTTGTCCCGCACCGTCTCGAAGTTGATGAGCAGCTCGTTGTTCCACTTCTCGCTGAAGTTGCCGAACCAGTTCAGCACCACGGAGTTCGTGTTGCTGAGGAACGGGGCGATGTTGGAGCTGGTGGCGTAGGAGAAGGACTCCCGGAACGGCGGCAGGACGTCCCGCGCCCGCGAGTAGTTCCAGCGCGCTACGATGCGGTGCTTGTCGCTCGGGTAGATGTCGAAGCGCGCGAAGATGTTCGTCCGCGGGTTGTCGAGGCTGATCGTGGCCGTCGTACCCGCGTCCACGCCGTACACTTGTTCCATGATCGCCGCGAACTCGGTGGCCTCGGCGGGCGAGAACCCGAACTCGGGATCGGGGGTCGTCGATGTCCCCAGGTTCACGCCTTCGTCGGTGGGCGAGGTGGTGATCTGGCCCTCCCCGGCGCCGTAGAAGAAGAGCTTGCCCGGGATGATGGGCCCGCCGAGCTCGGCGCCGAACTGCGTGTCGTCGAAGTCGCCGAGCGACGTGCCCTCAAACGGGACGACCAGGCTGTTGTTCGATCCCTGCCCGAACGCCGAGCCCTTCCAGGTGTCGCCGCCGGACTTGGTGACCGCGTTGAGCAGGCCGCCCGAGAAGTAGCCCTGCCGGACGTCGAACGGGGAGACGAGGATCTGGATCTCCTCGACGGCCAGCAGGCTGATCGGCTTGGCGCGCGCCTGACCGCCCGGAACGCCGCTGTCGGCGAGGCCGAACACGTCGTTGTTCACGGCACCGTCGATCTGGATGTTGTTGTAGCGGTTGTTCTGTCCCGCAATCGACGGCTGACCCTCGACCACGTTCGAGTAGGGCGAGAGGATCGCATACTCGTTCAGCTGCCGCTCGAACGTCGGGAAATCGGTGATCTCTTTCTGTCCGACCGTCGTCTGGGCACCGGTGTGCGTCTTGCTGATGACGGCGTCCGTGCCCGCGACGGCCACGGTCAGGGGCGCCACCTCCACGGCGCTGGTCTCCAGCTGGAAGTCCACGGACGCGGCCTGGCTGAGCGTCACGGCCACGCCGGTGCGCGACACCGTTCGGTAGCCGATACTCTGGGCCGTCACCGTAAACGGGCCGCCCGGCCTAAGGAACCTGACGGTGTACCGGCCGTCCGCGTTCGTGATCGTGCCCGTCGTGGTATTGGTCCGAGTGTCCGTCACCGAGATCTGTACGCCCTCGATCGGTTGTTGTCCGGTGTCGAGGACGCGGCCTCGGATGTCGCCGGTCGTCACCTGTGTCCAGCCGGTGCCGGCAGCGATCAGAAGAACGAAGGCCGCGAGCCCGAGCGAGAGGGTCGCTCTGACAAGCTTTGTAGTCATGGGGACCTCGTGGGTAGGGGGTGTGCTAGGTGCGGCGGTGAGCCGCGATCTTCAATGAGAACCACCAGTTGGCTCGAGGTGGACTCCACAACCTCTCCATGGTAGGCGAGGCGTCTATCGATTGGTTCACCTCCATGTTACACGAGTGTAACGTGCGGGAAAAGCCTCGACTGACACAGCGGCTCGAACTACGGCTGCGTAAGGACGACATTCCTCACATCTCATCCTCGCGCTCCGTGCTGGCGCGGAGCCCTCCGTTTCCACCGCCCATGGTCGCTGACGGGCGCGGCGGCGCCGCGTCCGGCTACCTGCCCGGTATCCTTACGTCGATCCACACGAGGCGGTGGTCCGAGCTCGGGAACGGGTACGTGCCGACCAGCGAGAACAGGGGATCGGCCTCGAGCGGCCAGAACACGCCGGCCTCCTGGATCTGCAGGTTCTTCCGCGGCAGGACGTAGTCCGCCCGCAGGTTGCCCGGGGCGAAGTCACTGAAGTCCGCCGTGTCGAACGCGGGGTCGCCGATGTGTGAGTCGTTGATGGCGTCCTGAAGAAGCGCCTGTTCGGGCCCGCCTTCGCTGTCCGGCGTCACCGTGGTATTGACGAGCGGATGGTCCAGAAGCTGCTGCGGCGCGCCGGGGGTGCTGTCGCCGTCGTACGGATCGGCGTTCTGGTCGCCCGCGATCACGAACATGTCGCCGGGGGGCAGCCCGCCGTACACCCCGTTGTCATCGTAGATGTAGCCGGAGCGTGACGGAATGATATAGTCCGCCCAGAAGCGGATCTCGTCGTTGTTCCGCGTGCCGTTGCGGTCCTCGGGGCCATCGAACACCGGCGGCGTCGGATGACTGGTCAGGAAGTGAACCACCTTGTCTTCGATCTCGATCGGAATGTCCCAATGGCTCTTCGAGGAGAGCCGGAAGATGTCGAGGTCTCCTTCGTCGTACCAGGACATGCCGGTGGCCGGGTCCACGGGCAGGTTCGCATCCGGCATGTCTTTCCAGAGGAAGAGCTGGAAAGTCCGGATCGCGGCCACATCGATCGGATACATCGAGTACACGACCATCCCGTACTGCCCCGGGAAGAAGCCGAAGCCGAACGCGTCGTCGGGTCCGCCGATGCTGCCGTCCTTGTTGAAGTCCCGGCCGGAGGGGATGCCGGTGTTCGAGGGCGCGACGTAACGGTACGGGTAGACGATCGCCTGGGCGGTGCCCGTCCCGGAGATGTCTTGAGCGATGGACAGGTAGTTGTCCTGGAAGAGTCGGGCGGCGTCACCAGCGGCATCGTAGTCGAACTCGTTGATCAGCAGCACGTCGGGTCGTGCCTGCTGGATGATCTCGGCGACCGTCTGCGCCTGGGTGTTGTTCGGCGTCGAGAGGTCGCTGACGAGATCGCCCTCGTTGAAGCGGTTGAGGGACGCGTTGAAGGTGGAGAAGCGGACGATGTTCCGTGCGGCTCCCGGCTTGTCGGCGGAGACGCTAGCTGCAGCCACGCCTGCCGCATCCGGCTCCGTGGCGGTCTCTCCGCAAGCGGCGGCGACCAGCAGGCACAGGGGTAGGGTAGGAATGCTCCAGTTGCGCATCGATGACCTCCTCTACTGCGCGAGCGTGAGGATCGGTTCACTGAGGAAGGGAACGATGAGAACAGACTGGGCAACGGCGCAAGAGTGCCATGCCCCAACGCTGCGGCGCACCGGTACCTACGTGGCGGCGAGCCTTCGAATCTCGGGCTCCACTTCGGCCAGCAGGGTTTCCTTTTCGGTGTGGTGGAGGAACGCGCTCCGGAAGCCGTTCAGGACGAGCTCGGCGATCTCATCCAGGGTGAAGCCGAGGTGCTTCCACGCGCGGAGGTGCTCCTTCGTGACCGTGGTGCCGCTCATGAGGCGGTTGTCGGTGTTCAGGCTGACGACGAGCCCCCGGTCGAAGTAGAGCCGCACCGGATGGCTCGCGAAGTTCCTGACAGCACGTGTCTGCACGTTGCTGGTCAGGCAGATCTCGAGCGGAATCCGGTGATCATTGACGAACTGCATGAGGTCGGGGTCCTCGTAGAGGCGCGTCCCGTGCCCGATGCGGTGGGCTCCGCAGTAGTGGAGAGCCTGATGGATCGACTCCGGTCCGTAGGCCTCGCCCGCGTGGATCGTGGCGTTGACGTTCGCGTTCCGCACCATGTAGAAGGCGTTCTTGTGCTTCTTGGCCGGGTAGTTGTACTCGGCGCCCGCGAGGTCGAACGCCACGACCCCCCGGTTCTTGTACGCGATCGTGAGGTCGGCCAGATCGCGCGAGACATCCGCTTCCATGTTTCGGATGCCACAGATGATGAGTGAGGAGTCGATGCCGAGCTCCTCCCGCGCCCTGCGCATGCCGCGAAGCGGCGCCTCGACGGTCTCGGGCAGCGGAAGCCCCTCCCCGGTGAGCAGGATCGGGGAGTAGCGAATTTCCATGTACCTGACGTTCTCCGCCGCCGCATCCTCACACAGCTCGTAGGCGATCCGCTCGATCGCGTCGGAGTGTTGCATGACGGACAGGGTGATCCCGAAGCGTGCAAGGTAGTCTTCGAGGTTGCGGGCGTCCTTCACGAACATGTACTCGCCCAGGGTCTCCGGGTCGGTCGTGGGGAGGGGAATGCCGTGGGCCTCCGCCAGCTCGACGATCGTGGAAGGCCGAAGAGAGCCGTCGAGGTGCACGTGCAGGTCGGTCTTGGGCATCGCGTGGATGCGGTCCCGCACCTCCTCCTCGGTGGGCCCATCGTCCGCCCGTTCCGATGCGTCTCCTGCCGCCCCCCGCGGCGCCGGATCCGGCGCGCCTTCCGCCGCGGCCGCCACGACGCCCTGAGCGCTGCCGCGCAGGTAGAGCCGAGCGCCCTCGGCGATCTGCCCGTCCAGACCGACCGGGCTGCCGGACTGGTCGACCACCGTCAGACTGCCGCGCCGGACGCCGGCCAGCGTGCCCTCCGAGTGCCAGGTGAGCGCGTCCCGGACCAGGGCCCAGGGCCACACGTCGTGGGGTACATCGTTCACGTAGACCCGAAGCCGATCCCCGGCGCTCACCGACAGCCCGCCTCTCCACCGATCACCGCTTGCCACCTGGCATCCTGCGGGGCGGTGATCGGCTGGGGTTGCTTCTCCAGGTAGGCGACGAGCGCGTCCAGATCCACGATCCCGGTCTGCTTGGCGGAGGCCGCTTCCTTGAGCATCCAGTAACCCGCTCCGCCCGCCGCCATGAAGTTGTTGACGACGACGGAATAGGTGGAGTCCGCCGAGACGGGCCGGCCATCGGTGAGACGCGCGCAAAGGACCCGCAGGCCGGCAGCTTGCGGGTCGTACTCGACCGTGAGGCCGCTGATGTTCGACTCGATGCCATCCTCATCGATCGAGCTCTCCAGCGCCGAGAGCAGGAATCCGCCGTCGAGCTCGAGGAGGATCAACGTGTTCTGGAACGGTTGCACGCGGTACAGCTCCCCATAGCTGATCGGGCCGGCGGGGAGGCTCATGCGGAGGCCGCCGTTGTTCATGATCGCGACCTCGGCGCCCGTCGCCGCCCGCTGCGCGTCGGCAACGAGCCTGCCCAGGGTCGAGGCGCCGCGGTACGCCTTCTCCAGAGGCTCAGCGAGCGTCGCGACGCGGGCCATCGCGACCTCCTCGGCCTCCTTCTCGTAGCGGTCGACCAGCGCCTTGACCGCGTCGACGCGGGCGGTGCTGTCCGGGTAGACGGTGTCGATCGCGACCAGTTCGGCCACGACCTCGCCGGAGGCGTGGCGCGTCAGCCGGCTCCGGCCGATCGCGGACATGTTGGCGTAGGCTTGGACGACCGGTGCGCCATGGATCCTGTCGTCGACGCGGCTGTGCGTGTGGCCGGTGACGACGTAGTCGAACCGCGCCGTGGTCAGGTCCAGCTCGTCCATCGCTTCGCCGGAACACGTGCCCTCTCCTCCGCCCGATTCGTTCCGCTCGCCGCAAAAGCCGCCCGCGTGCATGACGACGACCACAAAGTCCACGCCCTCTGCCCTGACCCGCGGGATGTAGAGGTCGAGCGCCTCGGCGATGGAACGAAACTCCAGTCCGGCTACGCTGTCCGGGTGGGTCGTCGCCGGCGTGGAACGCGTCGTCGCGCCGATCACCCCGATCCGAACGCCGTCGCGCTCCAAGATCGCATATGGCGCCATCCACGGCGGGTGGACGTCCGTTCCCTTCTCGTAGATGTTGGCGCTGAGGATCGGGAAGCGAGCCTGCCGCACGCGCTCCTGGAGGGTCTGGATCCCCCAGTCGAACTCGTGGTTGCCGATCGCCGCGGCGTCGTAGCCGATCTCGTTCATCACGTCGATCGTGGCCCGGCCGCCGGTAAGGTTCGACATCAGCGTTCCCTGCATCAGGTCGCCGCCGCTGAGAAGGAAGACGGGACAGGGCGACGTCTCGCGCACCTCGTTCACGTAGGCCGCGATCGCCTCCGCGCCGCCAGCGGGACGGTCACCCGACCAGGGCTGCACGACCGGCCGCAGCCCGCCGTGCTCGTCGTTCGTCGAAAGGATGACGGCGCACGCCGGGTCCGCCGCCGAGCCCGACCCGCCGACGGCGGCGCCCGCCAGCGCCGGAGTGCCGTCCAGCGGCGGTACTAGGGAGGTGAGGCCCCGAATCCCCAGTATCCCGATGATCGCCGCGGCACCCGCAACCGCCACGGCGGCGGCTACCGGGAGACCAGGACGCACCTTCATAGGACGCCGGCGAGATCATGGCCCGCCTCCAGATCGATGAGCGGGGCCTGATACTCTCCCGTCCAGCACGCGGTACAGTATGGCCCGAACTCTTCGACGGAGGACTGCAGCCCCTCCAGGGACAGATAGCCGAGCGAGTCGACGCCGAGGTGATCGCGGATCTCCTCGATCGAGTGCTCCGAGCCGATGAGCTCGGTGCGGGTGGGCATGTCGATTCCGTAATAGCAGGGGTGGCGGATCGGGGGAGAGGCGACGCGGAGGTGGATCTCACGCGCTCCCGCCTCCCGGAGCATCGCCACCAGGCCCTTGCTCGTCGTGCCGCGAACCAGAGAGTCGTCCACGACGACGGCCCGCTTGCCCGCGATCAGCTCGGTCACCGCGTTGTACTTGATGCGAACCCGGAAGTCGCGGCCGGCCTGCGTCGGGTAGATGAACGTCCGCCCCACGTAATGGTTCCGAATCAGCGCGAGCTCGAACGCGATTCCCGACTCCTCGGAATAGCCGAGCGCGGCTGAGTTGGATGAATCCGGCACGGCGAAGACGCAATCGGCTTCGGCGGGATGCTCGCGCGCCAGCTGCCGGCCGAACGCCCTCCTGGCACCGTCCACGGAGCAACCCCAAACGCGGGAGTCGGGGCGCGCGAAGTAGACGAGCTCGAACAGGCAGGGCGCCGGCGAGGCGGGCGGCAGCGGACGGAGGTTCTCCATCTGCCCGTCCCTGATGCGCAGCACCTCACCGGGTCTCACGTCGCGTATGTACTCGGCGCCGATGAGGTCGAGCGCGCAGGTCTCCGAAGAGACGACGATCGCCTCCCCCAGCCTTCCGAGCACGAGGGGCCGGAACCCGCGCGGGTCACGGGCCGCGTAGAGGGTCTTACCGACGCTCAGGACCAGAGAGAAGGCACCGACGAGCTGGGAGAGGGCATCGTCGACCTGCTGTCGCTCCTCTTCCCGGCGCGAGCGAGCAATGAGGTGGATCACGACCTCCGAGTCCGAGTCGGTCTGGAAGATCGCGCCCTCCTCGGAGAGTCGGTGCCGGAGCTCGCGCCCGTTCGTGATGTTCCCGTTATGGGCGAGAGCCATCGATCCGTGCCGGTACTCCACGAGCACGGGCTGGCAATTGCGCAGTTCCGAGCCGCCCGACGTCGAGTAGCGGACGTGCCCGATCGCCGTGGAACCGACGAGACCCGCGAGGCGACTCTCGTCGAACACATCGGCGACCAGCCCCATTCCCCGGTGGCTCCGGGCGGTGCCGAGCTCGTCGATCGCGACGATACCGGCGGACTCCTGGCCGCGGTGCTGCAGCGCGTAGAGTCCCATGAAGGCGAGCTCCGCCGCCGCCGGAGTGCCGCTGATCGCGAACACGCCACACTTCTCGCGGGGTCGATCGGACGTCGTCATGTCGTGAGCCCGGCCTGCGTCTCCATCCGTTTCGGCAGTGAGGACCGGTACGTTTCGTGGATGCGGTCCAGCTCCAGATCGATCTGTACCCCGGCCGCGGCCAGGCGGAAGCGGCCGTCGGGCGGGCCCACGCTACCGATCACCGCCACGGCCAGCTCGTGTTCGGCAGCGAGCGTCACGACCCGCTCCACCCTTTCCGGATGGCAGCTCAGCACGACCCGGGATTGCGATTCCCCGAACAGGGCCGCGGCGGCCTGCACCTCTGTTTCGAGCTCCGCTTCGAGCGCCAACGGACCGGCCGGGCCGCCAAGCGAGCATTCGGCGAGCGCCACCGCCAGGCCTCCCTCCGCACAGTCGTGGGCGGAGAGCAGCAGGCGACCCTCCGCAGCCTCGACCAGGAAGTCAACGAGCCGTCGCGCTTCGTCCAGGTCGATTCGCGGAGGAGCTCCACCCACCACGCCATGGCACGCAGCCAGGTACTCGCTGGCTCCGAGCTCGTCTCGAGTCTCGCCGACGAGAACGACCGCGCTCCCGGGCACTCGGAAGCACGAGGGGACCACACGGTCCAGATGCTCGAGGAGTCCGATCATCCCGATGACGGGCGTCGGGTAGACGGCTCCGTCCGGCGTCTCGTTGTAGAAGGAGACGTTCCCCCCGGTGACGGGGGTGGAAAGAGCCCGGCATCCTTCTCCCAGGCCCGCCACGGCCTCGGCGAAGTGATAATACGTGTGCGGCTTGAGGGGGTTGCCGAAGTTCAGGCAGTTGGTGATCGCGACCGGGCGAGCGCCGCTGCAGGCCACGTTTCTCGCGGCTTCCGCCATGGCGATCTTCGCTCCGCGGCGCGGGTCCAGATAGACGTACCGCCCGTTGCAATCCAGGGAAGCGGCGATGCCGCGTCCGGAATCGGCCAGCCGCAGCACCGACGCATCCGATCCGGGACCGACCACCGTGTTGGTGCCGACCGTCGTGTCGTACTGCTCGTAGATCCAGCGGCACGATGCGAGCGACGGGGAATCCAGCAACGTCAGCAGCGCGTCCGCAGCCTCCCGGTCGGAGATCGGAGCGGAGGATTCCGCCATGTCCAGCTCCCGCAGCCTGCGCACCTCCGGGTCCTCGATTCCCTCCCTCGTGTATGTCGGGCACTCGTTGACGAGCGGTTGCACCGGTATCTCGACGACCACCTCTCCGCCGTCCCGGACCCGGAAAAAGCCATCGTCCGTGACCCGGCCCACGACTGCCGCCTCCAGGTCCCACTTCGAGAGCACCTCCGCCACCGAGCTCTCGCACCCGGGCTTGGCCACGAGGAGCATGCGTTCCTGCGACTCGGAGAGGAGGATCTCGTACGGCGTCATGCCCGGCTCTCGCACCGGGACCAGGGCGACGTCGATGTCGATCCCGGAGCCGCTGCGCGCCGCCATCTCGGTTCCACTCGAGGTCAGGCCCGCGGCGCCCATATCCTGGATCCCCACCAGGAGATCGCGGCCGATGAGCTCGAGGCTGGCCTCCAGCAGCAGCTTTTCGGTGAACGGATCGCCCACCTGGACCTGGGGACGGCTGTCCGAGGCCTCGTCGAGCTCCACCGAGGCGAAGGTGGCACCGTGGATGCCGTCGCGACCGGTCTTGGCGCCGACGGCCATGACCGCGTTGCCCACGCCTTCGGCCTTCCCGCGCATGAGGTCATCGAGACGCAGAACACCGACGCACATTACGTTGATGATCGGGTTCCGCTCGTAGGAGGGGTCGAAGATCGCCTCGCCCCCCACGGTCGGCACGCCGACGCAGTTCCCGTAGTCGCCCACGCCGCGCACCACACCGTCGAGCAGGTAACGGGACCGGGGCGAATCGAGGGATCCGAAGTGGAGGCTGTCGAGGATCGCGATCGGGCGGGCGCCCATCGTGAAGACGTCCCGGAGAATGCCCCCAGATCCGGTCGCTGCTCCCTGATAGGGCTCGACGGCCGACGGGTGATTGTGGGATTCGATCTTGAAGGCCACGCCCCAACCGTCGCCCGCGTCGATCACACCCGCGTTCTCTCCGGGTCCCTGGACCACGAGCGGTCCTTCGGTGGGGAGGGTCTCGAGGTGCGGGCGTGAGTTCTTGTAGCCGCAGTGCTCCGACCACATGGCGCTGAAGACGCCGAGCTCGGGAAAGGTGGGCTCGCGACCGAGGATCCCGAGGATCTGCTCGTACTCATCGGGCGAGAGACCGTGGTCGGCAACCAGCTCCGGCGTGATCTCGATCACCGGCGCCCGGGTGGGCGACCCGCTCAAGGCGCCCTCGGTTCCGCGGCCGCCGTCGCCTGCGCGGCGGGCGTCTCCCGCGCCTTCCCGGCCTGCAGCCCGTCGCCGGCTCTCGTGGTCTGCGCGGCCGTGTCGCCCTTCGCGCGAAGGGACTCGATCAGGGACTGAAAGACGCCCAGACCGTCGGTGCCGAGCAGCTTCGTGACCACCCGTTCCGGGTGAGGCATCAGACCGACGATCCGGCGGCCTTCGTCACAGATTCCCGCGATGTTGCGGATCGAGCCGTTGGGGTTGGCCTCTTCCGTGGGCTGTCCGAGTTCGTTCACGTAACGGAAGATCACCCGCCGCTCACGCTCGAGCGCGTCGATCACGGATCGATCGGCTACGTATTGGCCCTCGCCGTGCGCGATCGGCATCCGGAGCACGTCTCCGACTTCGTACTCCGAAGTGAAGGGCGTGTCGGTCTGCTCGACCCGAACGCGGACGGGATGGGAGCGGAAGCGCAGCGAGTCGTTCCGGACGAGGGCACCGGGCAGAAGGCCTGCCTCGCAGAGGATCTGGAAGCCGTTGCAAATCCCGAGCACCGGCCCGCCGTCCCGAGCGAAGGCGATCACCTCGCGCATGATCGGGCTGAACCTCGCGATCGCGCCGGCCCGGAGGTGGTCGCCGTACGAGAAGCCGCCGGGCAGGAGGATGGCGCGGCACCCCGCCAGGTCGTGCGACTTGTGCCAGAGATAGACCGCCTCGGCGCCGATCCCCTCGTCGACGGCTCGGTAGCAATCCTGGTCGCAGTTGGAGCCCGGGAACCGGACGATGCCGATCTTCACTGGGACGCGGCCTCCGGAGATCGGATCTGCACCTCGTACCGCTCGATCACGGGGTTGGCGATCAGCTCCTCGCACATCCGGTTGACGCTGCTTCGAGCCTGGTCCGCGTCATCGGCGTCGAGCTCGAAGCGCACCAGGCGGCCGGCCTTCACGTGGTGGACTCCGACGTAGCCGAGGTTCCCGAGTGCCTGCCCGATCGTTTGCCCCTCCGGGTCCACGATGCCTTCTCGGGGCGTGACGCGAATCTCGATGGCAAATTTCACGAGATCGCTATCTCTTTGTGTGATAACGTGTTGTAATGCATCATATGAAGTTGCTTATGGCCCCCGGCTGCTACGCCGCTTCGGCCTGCCTCGGTCGCTGGCACCCGTCCGCACGCTCCGTGTCCCGGCGCGGCACGGTCAGTAAGCGGGCAGATCCCGGCCGGTGATGCGCTTGTACGCGTCCCGGTAGCGCTCCGTCGTGGCCGTGACCACCTCGTCGGACAGGTCGGGCGGAGGCGCCTCCCCGTTCCACTCGCCGGCCCTCTTGAGACCTTCCAGATAGTCACGTACCGGCTGCTTGTCCAACGACTCTTGGCTGCGTCCCGCCTCGTACCTGTCCGCCGGCCAGAAGCGCGAGGAGTCGGGAGTCATCGCCTCATCGATCAACAGTACCTCTCCCATCTCCGCCACGCCGAACTCGAACTTCGTGTCCGCCAAGATGATCCCGCGCCTGGCCGCCACGTCTCGGCCGAACGAGTAGAGCGCCAGGCTGATCTCCTGCAGCATGTCGCTCGTCTTCTGCCCCAGATGCTTCTGTAGCTGGGCGACCGTGATGTTCTCGTCGTGGCCTTCCTCGGCCTTCGTGGCCGGCGAGAACAGGGGCTCCGGCAGCCGCTCGCTCTCCCGGAGGCCTTCCGGCAGCTTCTCGCCTGCCAACGTTCCGCTCTCCCTATACTCCTTCCAGGCGGACCCTGCCAGGTATCCCCTCACGACGCATTCGACGGGAAAGGGGGAAGCCCGTCGAACGAGCATGCCTCGACCCGCCCAGGTCTCTCTCGTCTCGGCGAGCTCGGGTCGGACGGCGATGATCTCATCCGGATCGCTCGCCACGCGGTGATTCCGGATGATGTGCGGGCTGCGATCGAACCAGTAGGCGGAGAGCTGGGTCAGGACGACCCCCTTGTCGGGGATCGTTTGCGGGAGGATATAGTCGAAGGCACTGATCCGGTCGCTGGCGACCATCAGCAAGTGATCTCCCAGGTCGTACATCTCTCGTACCTTGCCGCTACGAAGAAGCGGGAAGGGGAGCGTGGTCATACGCGCAGGCTGACGGGTTCGAGGGCGTCCGCGGACCTCAGCATCGGTTCCACTCGGCCGGCGAGAAAAGCATCGACCTGCTCCGCGGCGCGTCCTGTAAGTCGTTGCGGATCTGCCAGTTCACGCAGTCGTTCTCGCGAGAGCGGGATCTGGTCGTCCTCCTCCACCCTGAGCAGAAAGTCGCCACCGGAGCCCGCCAACGCCCGTTCTCGTGCGGCCATGGCGTGGCCCCGGATCCGCTCGTGCAGATCCTGTCGATCGCCGCCCGCCCGCACCCCCGCGATGAGCAGGCTTTCAGTCAGGAGGAACGGGAGCTCGCGCTCGAGGCGCGCCTGGATGACCTCCGGGTGCACTACGAGACCGCTCGCCACGTTCTGGGCGATCGAGAGGACGGCGTCTGCCGACAGGAAGGCTTCGGGCAGGACGATCCGCCGAGAGGCCGAGTCGTCGAGCGTCCGCTCGAGCCACTGCACCGAAGCGGTCCAGGCCGCCTCCAGCTCCAGCGTGCAGAGGTGGCGTGCCAGCGCGCACATCCGCTCCGAGCGCATCGGGTTCCGCTTGTACGGCATGGCCGATGAGCCGATCTGCCGGCTGCCGAACGGCTCCTCGAGCTCGCCGATACCCTGCAGCAGCCGGATGTCGGTTCCGAAGCGAGCAGCGCTCGACCCGACGCCCGAGAGCGTCCCGAGGACCCGCTGGTCGACCTTGCGGGGATAGACCTGGCCGACGACGTCGTAGACGTCCGAAAAGTCGAACGCAGCCGCCAGCTTCCGGTTGAGCTCGTCCACCCGCCCGCCGGCACCCAGAAGCTCCAGGAACGTCGCTTCGGTGCCGGTCGTGCCCCGCGCGCCTCGCAGTCGCAGGTCGCGCAGGGCCGCATCCACCTGCGCGAGGTCGAAGACGAAGTCCTGCAGCCACAGGCACGCTCGCTTGCCCACCGTGGTGGGCTGCGCGGGTTGGAAGTGCGTGTAGCCGAGCGTGGGGAGATCGCGGTGCTCGCGGGCGAATGCCGCCAGCGCCGCCACCACGGCGGCGATCCGGTCGCGCACGAGTTGGAGGGCGTCGCGCTGCTGGATGAGGGAGGCGTTGTCGGCTACGAACGCGCTGGTGGCGCCGAGGTGGAGGAAGCCCCGTGCGGCCGGTGCCATCTCCCCGAAGTGGTGGACATGCGCCATCACGTCGTGTCTCAGCTCGGCCTCCAGCTCTGCCACCCGGCCGAGGTCGAGTGCGTCGCGAGCCTCCTTCATATCCGCGATCGCGGACTCGGGGATCTCGACGCCGAGCTCTCGTTCCGCGTCCGCTAGCGCGATCCACAGATCCCGCCAGATGAGAGCCGTGCGCGTCGGCGAGAAGATGTTGGCCATCTCCTCCGATGCGTAGCGGTCGATCAGTGGGTGTGGGTAGCGGAGGCGATCGTTCGACATGATGCCTAGTGTGCCGCTGATGAGCTCATGGGCTACCGACGGATCGGAAACGAGGTGACCAACGTCGCCCCCTGTCGGCTGATAAACAACTCCACCCAGCCGCGCTCGGCCGCCTCGAGGAGATGATCGCGGGCGTCCTCGGCCGTTCTAACCTCCCGCCGGTTGATCGCCACGATGACGTCGTTCTCGCGCATGCCCGTGCGTCGCGCGAGCGGGCTGTCGACTTCCACGATCAAAGCTCCGGCGTCGACCGTGAGGTTCCTTTCGACCGCAATTCCGGGAGTGACCGAAACGAGTCGCAGGCCCCGCAGCGCCTCGACCTGCTCGGCGCTCTCGGACGGCAGCTCCTCGATCTCCAGGCTCAGGGTCTCGCGATCTCCGCCTCTCCGGAACTGCACCTCGACTCGCCCGTTGACGCCGGCATCGAGCAGACCGATCTGCCAATCGAGCGCGCCTCGCACCGGCTTGCCGTCCAGGGTCAGGATGATGTCGCCCTCGGCGAGCCCGGCTCTAGAAGCGGGCGATCCGGGCGCGATCCGCCGCACGCTCGCGACCGACACGAAGCTGTCGGAGGGAGCGGTCGCCACGTCGGCCCCTACCCACGGGCGTCTGATGCGGCCGAAGTCCCTCAGCTCGCTGGCCACGCGCAGCGCCCGGTCGATCGGAATCGCGAAGCCGAGACCCTGCGAGCCTCCCGAGCTCGAGAAGATGGAGGAGTTCACGCCGACCACGTCGCCCCGGATGTTGACGAGCGGGCCACCGGAGTTGCCGGGGTTGATCGAGGCGTCGGTTTGGACCATGTCGGCGTACAGGACCTCCCTTTGTCCGGTCGACCGGATGTCCCGACCGACGCCGGAGATCACGCCTCTCGTCACCGTCGCCTCCGAGTTGGCCAGGAGCGAGCCGTAGGGGTTGCCGATCGCTATGGCAGGCTCGCCGACCATCAGATCGGCGGAGCGGCCGAGCGGCGCGGCCGGCACCTTGCCGGGAGGGACGTGCAGGACAGCGAGGTCCGTGAGCTCGTCGCTCCCCACCACGGAAGCGTGGTAGGTGCGACCCATGCCGTCCACGACGATGACCGAGTCCGCGTTCTGGACCACGTGGTCATTGGTGAGGATCGTGCCCTGATCATCGATCGCGAAGCCCGATCCGAGGCCCGACACGAGATGATCGCGGGAGGGTCCGAAGAGCTCGAGAAAACTGCGCGCCTGCAGGCGCTCCCGGCGGAAGACGCTGACGCTCACAACCGAGGGTAGGACCTGCCGTACGGCGACGACGGTCGGCGTCACGCGGTCGTGGCCCGAGGTCGTATCGTCGACGCTCTGGCCGCCAACCGCCCAGCCTCCCTCGGCAACTTCACGCGCTCCCGCGGATCTCGTCCACGAGCCGGAGGAGATGGGCAGGGAGGTGTTCTCTCCAGCACTCGAGCTCGTTTCAGCCGCGCCGCCGTCCGATGCGGACGAATGTCGCTGAGTGGAGAGCGCCCAGCCCAGGGCCAGGCCGAGCAGGAGCGTCACGCCGATCACGCTCGAGAGACGGGCCAGGCGGCCATCCCGGGTCACGGCCATCGGTCCCATGGCTTTCCTAGCTTTCGGTTCGATTCGGCCTCACGATGCCGGGTATGCCCGGCGGCCGATTCCATCCTTCGGCGTACCGCACGCCGGTAAGGTAGAGTCCCCAGGCCGGAGCGGGTACCGGCGGGCGAGGCTCGTCGGTCGGCCGGTCGATCGGCGGCACGGGATCACTCTCGCCTACGAGGCCAGCCGCGAGCAGACGCTCGAGCTCGTCCGGACCGCGGTGTCCCATCGCCACCTCGATGATCGTCGCGACCACGTATCGTACCATCCTGTGAAGGAACCGATCCGCCACGACGGTGAAGTGCAGCAGCCCCGGCGGCGAGCGTTCCCAACCGGCGCATTCCACCGTGCACAGGGTGCCGCGCTCCGGCTGGCCTGACTTGCTGAACGCCAGGAAAGACTGCTTTCCGAGGATGGAGCCGGAGATCTCGGTCAGCTTCTCCACGTCGAGCGACCGCCGCGCTCCCAGGTCCCAGACTCTTCCTCCGAGGATCGGCGAGCTTCCCTCGGGGCGGTCGCTCGCCAGGTACTCGTATCGCCTTCCCACCGCAGCGAATCGCGGGTGGAAATCCGGCTCGGTCCGGTCCAACCGCTCGATCCACACGTCAGCGGGAAGCAGAGCATTGAGACCGCGATGAAGGTCTCGCGGACGCCATGTGTCCGGGGCCTCGAACGAGATCTCCTGGCCAACCGCGTGGACGCCGGAATCGGTACGCCCGGCGGCGAGGACGCGCCTTTCGGTCGACAGAAGCCGGGAGAGCGCACTCTCCACCTCACGCTGGACGGTGCGTTCCTCGGGCTGGAGCTGCCAGCCACGGAACGCCGTGCCATCGTAATGGATTGTCGCGCGGAAACGAGCCTGCGGAAGGTCCGGCACGGCGGGAAGCTACGCTGGCACTCCGATGGAAGGAAGGCCCGACGCCGCGTGGGGAACGGTGCCGGGCCAGGGGAGCTCCGGAGTTGCCCGGAGCTTACTGCCTTTGGCGCTTTTCGTGTTCGGAGGTCGACTTCGCCTTGTCTCGCCTAGTACTTCCTGAGGACACCTACGACGATCCCTTGAACACGGACACGGTCTTCCGGATACAGCAGGGGGGAGACCTGGGCGTTGGCGGGTTGGAGCCGCACCCGTCCGTTCCCGTCGTGGTAGTACTTCTTCATCGTCGCGTTTTCGCCGTCCACGAGCGCGATGACCATCTCGCCGTTGTGCGCCGTTTGCCTGGATTGCACGACGACGTAGTCTCCGTCCCTGATATGCTCGTCGATCATCGAGTCGCCGCGGACCCGGAGGACGTAGTGCTTGCCCTGCGCGCCGACCATCTCCTCGGGCACGGCGAGCATCTCGCTCTCCTCGATCGCCTCGATGGGCTCGCCGGCGGCCACCCTCCCGAGGAGGGGCAGCTCGACGGCGGCGAGCCGGAACTCGGTCCGTGCGAGCTCTATGGAGCGGCTCTCGTTGTAGCTCTTCCGGATATATCCCTTGGCCTCGAGGTTCGAGAGGTGCTCGTGAACCGTCGCGAGCGAGCGGAAGCCGAACTCTTCGGCGATCTCCTCGAAGCTCGGCGAATAGCCGTGAGCGTCGAGGAAGCTCTCGATGAAGTCGAGGATCTCTTTCTGGCGTCTCGTGAGCGCCAACTCACCCGCCTTCCTGCGTGTGCCCGTTGAAGTCATCGGTGAAAGGCCGTGTGCCGATACCGAATGTAAACCGAAGAAAAGATACCCGAAGAAGTACCGAAACGCAAGCAGAGCTCACGTCGCCGGTCGCAGCTTCCTCGCGGCGTCCGGGTCCGGCTCGACGAACACGGTCGTCAAACGCTCCGCGACGACGGATCCGGAGCCCGCTTTGCGAGGCTTGCGGACGTACTTCCGCCGGGTCCAGTCGACAGCCACCACGCCGCTGTGCCGAGCCTCGCTGTGGAGGGCGGCCAGCACGGCGGCGTCCGCCACGTCGCGCACGGGCGGGTTCTGGTCACGGAGATTCCATCTGAGGATCACATGAGCGCCGGGGACCTGGCGGGCGTGCAGCCAGATGTCGTCGGGCGCCGAGTGATGGAACGTGAGCGCGTCGTTGTCCTTCGCGCTTCGGCCCACGCGGATCTCGAGGCCGCCCGCGGACCGAAACCGATGGTAGGGAAGGCGCTCGGGTTTCACCACAGAGCCGGGACGGTCCTCCTGCAGCTCGGCGAGCTCCCTCAGGGTGCTGTCCGGCTCTCCGTCGTCGGCTAGCCGCTTCAGGCCCGCCTCGACGTCCTCGATCTCCCGTCGGACCTCGGCGATCAAGGCCGGCAGCCGGTCACGCGCCCGCTCCCGGCGAGCCGCGATCCTGTAGTAGCGGTCCGCGTTTGCAGCGGCGTTGAGAGCCGGATCCAGCTCGATCGTTCTCCGAGATCCGTCGAAGTCCGTGAGCTCGACGCTCGCGGCACCCTTCGGCACGTCCCCCAGATGCGCGAGGAGCAGATGGCCCGTTTCCCGGAGCTGCTCAGCCGCAGCACCTTGTTCGATCTCCTTCCCCAGAGCGGCAAGCCGTCGGCGGAGACGCCTTCGCTTTCGACGCAGAGCCGAGGCCACGGCGCCCGCGCCCGCGAAGGCAGGCTCGTGCTCGGCGGCCGGCGCCTCGACGGCTTCCTCCTCCGCCGCGCGGGCCATCCCATCGAGGAGGGAGTCGATCCGGCCGGCGCCCTCCATCCCGAGATGATGCACGTAGGGCTGAAGGCCCCACGATCTGCGGAGCAACCAGCGGCCGGGGCTATCGATGACCTCCCGGTACCGGTGGTACGCTGCCTCCGGCCCGGCAGCGTCGCTCGACTCGCCGGCGATCCCGAAGATGTAGTCCAGGTTCAGCGCGCTCGTGAAGGCGAAGTGACGCAGGGCCGCGTTTCGTCGTGATGCCGCTCCGTGCTCCGCTTCGACCCTCCCCAGCCAGTCGGGGAGCGGCAGCGGCCCGTCGGCGCCACGGCGCCTGCCGACGGGAGGCCTGTAGACATCACCTGCCGCGACACGGCCGGGCCGGGCACGGAGCATGTCACGGATGCGCCACCCGCCTGCCGGCGTCCCGTGCTCGGTCTCCGGGGGCGGCCGCTCGAGGAGCAGGGCATTCCTGCGGTTGCGCGGTAGGTCGAGCACGATACGGAACCGATCCGACGTGCCGTCACTGAGCGTCATGTAGATGAGCCGCTCGTCGACCGGATTCTCGACGCCAGAGACGCGAAGGCCGCGGAACGTCCACCAGACCCACTCCTCCGTGCGGAGCACGCCCCGCCGCAGCGCCTTCTTCCATCCCGCCCGATCGGAGAGGAGTGAGGAGAGTGGCGAGCGCTCTGCGGGAACGATGTGCCCTGCCCGAGGATGGAGGAAGAGCCACAGGACGCTGCCGTCCGAGAGGGCGAGCGCCGCCGTCCAGGCGTCGCCATGCAGGCCCAGCGCCGCGAGCGGCTCGTTCGCATACCTCGCCTCGAGCTCACCGGCGAGAGCCGCGACTAACAGGGGATCGTACCGTACCGACATCTCTATCCGCGCTTCCGTTGGAGCACGATCGCTGAATCCGTATATTCTACGGTGAATTGTGGCTTTCCACCCGGA
>JARRMU010000035.1:0-17228 GCA_037385645.1 Gemmatimonadales bacterium | reverse complement strand
TGAGGTGTCTGGCGACTTCTCGCACGATCTGCGCGACGCGCTCGTGGATTTCCCGCTGACCGCAGAATATACCTCGCGGCTGCAAGGGCCTGAGCTTCCCGTACCGAAGCGGTCCGCCCGCACAATCAGTGACGACGCCGCCGGCGCCCCGGAGTACTGCCTCGGGAGCACAGGTGTCCCACTCCTTCAGGAACGGGACAGGGTGCACGTAGAGATCGGCCTCGCCGCAGGCAATGCGTGCACATTTTATGCCCACTGAGCCCGAGATCACGACTTCCAGGGGTGCGAGGCGCGACTCGAGTTCTTCCAGCGCCGGATCGGGGTGCGAGCGGGATCGGATGAGGCGGAGAGGCGGGCTGTGGGCGCGCGAGATCCGCAGCCTCACGCGCGATTCGCTCGGATCCTGCACGAGCCACGCCCCACGGGCTACATCGCCGAGGTAGAGTCGCCCGACCGCCGGCTGGTAGACCGCGCCCAGACGAGCCGCTCCCGTCTCGGCGAGGCCGACCATCACGCTAAACTCTCCGTTGCGTGCGATGAACTCTTTGGTGCCGTCGAGTGGGTCGACGATCCAGAGCCGCTCGGCATCCGAGATCCGATCTGGCGGTTTCGACTCCTCGCTGATCACGGGCTCCGTGGTACGTTCGCGCAGGAAATCGAGAATCGCGTCGTTGGCGGCGTGATCCGCGAGCGTTACCGGATCCTCGGCCGTGCCCGCAGCGGCCACGGCATGGCTGCCAGCGCTCTTGTCGCGGACGTCCAGATCGTCGCTGCCGTAGTAGGCACAGGCCGCACTGCCGCCCGCCAGTGCGGCACCGGCCGCTATCTCGAGATCCGGCGAAATCTCGGTCGTCACCGGCCGGTGCACCGACTCGGAAACCGCGCTGGGATTCGGGGGCCTAGACGGTACACTAGGTACGCACTCGAGTCAGGAGCACCAGTCCGGCGCCTAGGAAGAGGAAGTTGGGGAGCCAAGCTGCGATGACGGGCTGCACGACGCCTCCCGCTCCGAGGGCTTGGGCGATACGGACCATCATGAGAAAGAGAATGGTCGTTCCCAATGCGATACCCAGCGACACCGGGGTACCCCCTCGCCGCGTCGAGTGGGCGAGCGGTACGCCGAAGAGAACGATGATGAAGCAGGTGAACGGGTATGAGATCTTGAGGGCACGCTCGACGATAAGCTCGCGGGCCGTGCCGCCCGATCTTTGGATCGCGTCGATGAAAAGCCCGAGCTCGCGATAGCGCATCTCGGCCGGGTCCTTCGGATCGGCCAGAAGCTCCTCGGGCTGTTCCCGAAAGTCTATCTGGTAGAGCTCGGCGAAGCTGAAGCTCCGGTCCGGCTCCGGTCCCCCGAAGAAGCGCAGCCTGCCCTCTCCCAGCCGCCACGCCGCTCTGGCCGTGTCCCACGCCGCCTCCTTGGCGGTGACAACGAAGGTCGGATAGCCGAATCCGGTTCCCTCTCGGCTGATCTCCAAATCGGTGATCTGGCCGCTCTGCGCGTCGAGATTCCGCACGCGATAAACCAGCCCGTCATTGCCTCGACACACGAAGTTGCGGCGTACATTGTCAGCCCTCGACTGGTGTTCCCCGATGACCTCGGCCGCGCGCCGGGTCGTGACCGGCACGATCTCGGTGAGCGCGAGCGCGATGAAGCTGATCAGCAGCGCGAGTGCGACCAGCGGCAGCGTGACTCGATAGAAGCTGATGCCGCTGGCTTTCGCCGCCGTCACCTCGAAGTGCCGCGACAGGGTGGAGACGGTGAAGACTGCGGCTAAGAACGACGCCAGGGGGAAGGCGAGAAGCGTCTGGTTCGGGAACTCGTAGAGGTAGTGCAGGAGGACGTCGGGTCGGCTGAGGCCCCGTCCGAGGTACACGTCCAGATTGTCGACCAGGTCGATGACTATGAACAGCAGCGGCACGCCGAGGACGCACGCCGCGAAGATACGCAGGAACTGGGTTGTCACGTAGCGGTCGAGAATCCTCAGCGAGTAGCCGAACACCTATCGCTCCAAGTGAATGGCGCGCCAGAGGGTGATCAGGCCCGCCACTGCGAAGAGTACGTTGGGCGCCCACATGGCCCAGAATGGCGAGAGAATCAAGCGATCAGCCAGTTCCTCGCCACCGATCATCGAAACGTAGTAGGCGCAGAACACCGCAAAGCTCACGGCCACGACCATGCCCATCCCGCCTCGAGGATGCCGGACGGCGAACGGCGCGCCAATCAAGACGAATACAATACAGGCGGCCGGGATCGAGAACTTCTTGTTGATCTCGACGAGAAACCGGTTCTGACGCTCGACTCCGGTCTTGACCTGCGTCTGGTAGACCTCGTACTGCCGGATCGGATCCTCGGCGGTCACGAACCGCATCGCGCGCTGGAGGGTTGGCGATCCCTCCTCGCGGTCGGCGCCCGTGGTGTCCTCGGGGGCGAGGCCGATCAGCTCGGGCGGACTTCGGGCGCCCAGCAACACTTCGACGAGCCCAGCCGTGTACTGGGCGCTCAACTCGGCCGCCGTGTCGGCGATCTGGACGCCGGATTGCGCCTCGAGCCGCATCTGCGCGACGGACATCTCACGATCGCTGCGTCCCACGTCGTCCAACTCAAGCTCGTTGGAGACGTCCGAGATCCGCATGATCAGCTCGTCGAAGTAGAGGCGCTGGTACTCGTCATCCTTGTCCTGTTCCCGCTCGTGGGTGACACCGGAGAACAAGGTCAGATAGAGGTCCGTCTGGCTGGGGTTGTACGCCATGGAACCGCTGTCGGCATAGATCAGCCGCGGGCGCTCCCGGTCCCGGCTGTCGTACAGAGCGACATCTCCCAGGGCGCTTCGATCTCGATCGATGCGGGCCACGCGCAGGAACAACCGCCCGGCGATGACCTCGTTTATCGTTCGCTCGCGAAGCACGAACGTTGGCTTCTTCCTGGAGATGCTCGTCAGAAGCACCTGGAGCCGGTGGTTCGACTCGGGAAGCAGGCTGTTGTTCAGCCACACCATGAAGCCCGCCAGGATCACGGCTGCCAGACAGACCGGCATCAGGAGCCGAGTCATGCTCACGCCGCTCGCCTTCATGGCGGAGATTTCGTTGTCCGAGGCGAGCCGGTTGAACGTGTACAGGACGGCTACGAGGACTGCCATGGGGAGGGTCATCGCCAGTATGAACGGGATGGAGAGCACGAACACCTGTGCGATCACCGTCCAGTGGAGCCCCTTTCCGACGAGGTCGGCGAAGCGCTTCACGACTTCGTTGAGGAGCATCAGCGTCGTAAGGAGCAGGGTGGCGAAGGCGAAGGGGCCGACGAGCAGCTTGAGAAGGTACCGGGAGAGGATCCGAGGGCGGATGGCGGCGAGACCGGTGCCGTTTCGGGGCTTTTTCCCCGAATCAATCCCGTTGTGCGAGGCCTCCTGGGAGGAGGCCTCTCCCGCCGTGCCGACAGGCGCAGACGTCATCCTCATCCTTGGCTGAAACGGCCCGTGCTCTGGGTCGTTCTCCCCGAGCCCGTGCAGGAAGTTCCCGATGATTCTACCGTATTCTCCTAGAGTTGGGATCCCCGATCGCGGCGGCCGGGTATCGAAGCCTGCAAACACCGTCCCCTCTCGGTCGCGGCTCGGTCGCGATCGCCGCAGAAAGAGGACCCGTCCGGAAGCCGGACCCATGGCGAAGGAAGAGATCGGATGGCCGTAGAAGACCGCGCTCGTGCCTCCAGGTCAGCGACGCGCCGCGTCGGGCCGGTAAGGGGCACTGGGGCGCGGCCCGACCGGATACTGTGGGTCGACGACGAGGCCGACCTCCTCAAGCCGCACCTCATGCTTCTTCGGAACGAGGGTTACGCGGTAGACGCGATAATGAACGGCAACGATGCCCTCGAGCTCCTCCGGACGGAGTCCTACGACCTCGTGCTCCTGGACGAGCAGATGCCCGGGCTGAGGGGAATCGAAGTTCTCAAGGAGCTCCGGCGGCGCGCTCCGCGCCTCCCCGTGGTGATGGTCACGAAGAGCGAGGCCGACTCGACCATGCACGAGGCGATCGGCCAGCGGGCGGACGACTACATCGTGAAGCCGACGAGTCCGCGCCAGGTGCTTTCGGTGGTGACCCGCCTGTTGGCGGGACCGGCTCTTCGGCACGAGCAGATCTCACGCGACTTCGCCAGGCGGTTTGGCGAGCTGCGTGAGAAGGTCTCGCACGCGGGCAGTTGGAAGGATTGGGCCGAGCTGTATTCCGAGATGGTGGATTGGGAGCTACGACTGGAGGAGTCGAACGAGCGAGGCCTCAAGGAGATACTGGACTCGCTGATGACCGATGTGCGGCGAGGCTACTGCGATCTCGTTGTCGACCAGTACGAAGAGTGGGTGCACGCCGGTGGCGAGCGTGGGCCGACGCTCTCTGTGGACGTCTTGTCACGGTTTCTACTGCCCGTCCTCGAGGATGATTCTGCATTGCTCGTGGTCATGGACTGCATGAGGCTGGACCAGTGGAGGGCGGTCGTACCCCAGATCAGCGAGTACTTCGAGGTCGAGGAGGCCCTCTATTCATCCATTCTTCCCACCGCGACGCCCTTCTCGCGAAACGCGATCTTCAGCGGGCTGTTCCCGGACGAGATCGCCGAGCGGCACGAGACCTGGTGGGGGGGTGGCGAGGAAGCCGGCTACAACTGGTTCGAGGATGAGCTGCTCCAGAATCATCTGGAAGAGATGCTCAGGGCTCCCGTGCGCACGCACTATGAGAAGATCTTCTCGAGCGAGGAGGGCGGAGCGATGCTCGGCCGCCTGGCCAGCTATCTTTCCGAAGCTTCGGTGACCGCTCTGGTCTTCGGGTTCGTGGATCTGTTGACCCACGGCCGCAGCGAATCCAAGCTCCTTTGGGAGATCGCCCGAGATGCGAGTGCGCTGCGTCGCCTCACGGTCACCTGGTTCGAGCGCTCGGCCGCCTTCGAGGCGCTGAGGCAAGCGGCCCGGCAGGGTGTCAGAGTGCTGTTCACGACGGATCACGGTTCGCTGCACTGCCACCGGCCCGCCACCGTGTATGCGAAGCGCGACGCTTCTGCGAACCTGCGATACAAGTTCGGCGATGACCTGAGAGTAGAGAACCCGTCTGCCGTCCTGGCCAAGACCGAAGCCGACGCCCTCCGTTTGCCGCCCGGCGGTATCAAGACGAACTACCTCGTTTGCCGCGATGACTTTTTCTTCGTCTATCCGACGAAGCTCCGAGAATACCAGCAGCGCTATCGTGACAGCTTCCTGCACGGCGGCATCAGCCCTGAGGAGATGATTCTGCCCGCTGCGCTGCTGACGCCGAGATAGGAGACGCGAGCTCGTGATCTACGTCGGAGTTCCCGCGTTCAACGAACGGCGCACACTAGGTCTGATGTTGTGGCGGGTTCGGGAGATCCTCACCGAGCTGGAGCGGGACTTCGAGATGCTGGTCGTGGACGATGCCTCTACGGACGGGACGTCGGAAGTCCTGGAGCCATATCGGCGTGTGCTACCTCTGACTGTCCTCAAGCAGCCACGCCGGATCGGCTACGCGGCCTCGGTGGAGCAGTTGGTTCGGGAAGCGGTGAAGCGATCCGCGTACCCGAAGCGGGACGCCTTCGTCTGCATGCAGGGGGACTTTACCGATCCGCCGGAGGCGATACCGGAGATGTTGAGGCGCTTCGAGGGTGGAGTGGATCTCGTCACCGCCTCGAGCCAGCGGGACGACGCATGCCCGCGCTCCGTGCGTGTCGCGCACAAGGCCTCGGTCGTCCTCGCTCGCTCGCTGCCGACTCCACCGCAGGTTTCGGATCCCTTCCGCGGCTACCGTCTCTACCGCTTGTTCGTCCTCAAGCGGGCGCTGGGCAGAGCAAGCGAAGACCGGCTGCTGAAGCATCAGGGCTGGGCGGCGAACGCGGAGCTGTTGATGTCGGTCTGGCCGCACGTGCGGCAGGTCGAAGAGCTGGTAACGGAACCGGATTACTCGCGCCGATTCCGCCGCAGCCGGTTCCGCGCGCTTCCCCAGCTTTGGAGCGTCTTTCAGGCCTCGAGAGACCGACGGCTTCACGGGCTTCGGTTGAGCTCCGGCGGCAAAGCGTAAGCTCTTTTGCGGGAAGCGGATCGCCCGAATAGTATGTGTGTGCGCGCTCGCGCGAATCGAAGAAGCCAGACAATGCAGGCCCCCGTTGCCGCAAAGGGGTGGGTGGCCGGAACCGATTATGGAGGTGAGCCGTTGGGAACGAACAGCTACAGCCCGAGTTCGCTCGAGAGAGCCCGAGATGAATTATTCAGCCACATCCGCCGCTGCGGCGTGCTCGACGCCGAGCTCGACCAGCGGGAGGAGTGGCTCTCCGATACCGTGGGTTACCTGGCGGAGCGCTATCCCGACCTCAGCGAGATCGAACTCAGCGAGCTACAAAAAATAGGACAGCGGTACTGCCGGCCGCCCAAGCGACACGGCCATACCGACGCAGCGAAGGACGTTGAGGAAGAGCGTTCCGAGATCGAAGGCGAGCGAGACGAGGTGAACGCAGCCTGAGTCCTGTTCCGATAGCCCAGGGCCGCCGGCGAATGCCGTCGGCCTCGACCACGATCGCCCGTCGCTTTCCGCAAGCTGCCGAGCGGGCCCACGTACACCCCCATGCCAATGAACGTTGACCTCCTCCTGAAGCTGGGGGCGGTGGCCGCGCTGGTGGCCGCCAACGCCTACTTCGTGGCGGTCGAGTTTGCCCTCGTCACCGCTCGCCGGTCACGCATCAGGGAGCTTGTCGATCGCGGCGACCGGTTGGCAGGGGTCGTTCAGAACGCGCAGGAGAGCATCGATCTGTCCGTCTCGGGCGCCCAATTGGGGATCACGCTCGCCTCGCTCGGTCTGGGTTGGATCGGGGAACCGGCGATCGCGGACACGCTGCGACGGGTGTTCGTCGGATGGCCGACTCCCTGGAGCTCGATCGCTACCCACACGACGGCGATCGTCATCGCCTTCTCGCTAATCACTTTTCTTCACGTGGTTCTGGGCGAGCAGGTCCCCAAGATGGTCGCGATCATCCGCCCGGTGCAGGTGGCCAGGCTGACGGCGCCAGGCCTCAGGCTGTTCAACCTGTTGATCCGGCCGGGGCTGTGGTTGATCAACGGATCTTCAAACCTCGTCTTGAGGGTGTTGGGCATGCCCGGCGTCGACACGCACCACACCGTACACACCCCCGATGAGATACAGATCCTGCTTCAGGACAGCCTGCGCGAGGGAGCGGTCGAGCTGGACGAAGAGGCGATGATCCACGGCGTGTTCGAGCTCACGCACACCGTGGCCCGGGAGGTGATGACGCCGCGCCCTGATATCCAGGCCGTGGAGGCCGATGCCGGGCTCGAGGAAGTGCTCGAGGTGGCGGCTCGTACCGGGCACTCGCGGTTCCCGGTCTATGAGGACTCGATCGACAAGATCGTGGGCGTGCTGATCGTCAAGGACCTTCTCCCCTGGTTCCTGAAAGAAGATCGGTCCGGATTCAGAGCGGCCGATGGAGCGCGCGCTCCGTTCTACGTGCCCGAGAGCAAGCACGTGGACGATTTGCTCGCTGAGATGCGACGGCAGAAGGTGCATCTGGCGGTCGTCGTCGATGAGTTCGGCGGCACCGACGGCATCGTGACCCTTGAAGACCTTCTTGAAGAGATCGTGGGCGACATCTACGACGAGCACGATGTAGCGGAGCAGCCGAGCATTGCCGTGAAACCGAGCGGCCGGGTCGAAGTGGATGGCGGAATGTCGCTATCGGACCTCGTAGAGGAGCTCCATCTCGCTGCGGTCGAGGAGGAGTACGATACCGTAGCTGGCTACGTGATCGGCACCCTCGGACGGATTCCCGAAGAGGGCGAGCGCGTCATGCTTGGCGAGGCCGAGCTGGAGGTCCGGGAGGTGGCTGACAGGCGGGTCACGCTGCTGGAGTTGCACTATCCCGACTCCCCCGCGGCCGGCGATGGCATCCCGGCCGACGAGGAGGCCGGCGGTCCAAGCTCGAAGGGAAGGAAGCGACCAGCGTGAACGGGGAAGCCTCGGGTCGCTTGGCCGATCCACGCGCGTCGTGCACGCGAGAGACGGTCGCGTCCATAGTGGCGGCGGTTGGGACGAGGTCGTTCGGGCGTTGCGAGATGACGGTCCGGATCCCACGATGTCGATGAACCAGTGCATGCGGGCGGCCGCGAGCATCATACACCGGACGACCGGCGTACCCGTCCCGGACGATGATCCGGAGGCCCCATCCGCGATTCCGCGCAAGCTGGTGCGCTGAGGATAGGACGATGAGCGTGGAAGCTCTGGCGGCGCTGCTCGCCCGTCGATTGAACGAAGCCGGTCGAGCCGGGGATGCCTCGGTGTCCGTCGCCGAGCTCCATCGAACCTTGCTCCCTTACCATATCTGCCGCGGCTCGGTCGGATACGCCACCAAAGCGGAGTACGACATCGAGATGCTGGACCTGCTTGCCAGCGATCGATATCTGCTTCCGGTGGAGAGCGAGTTGCGCTCAGCCGTGAGCGACGAGGCGGCTTCGCCGGAGCCCGGCCTCGGTTTTCTCAAGAACTTTTCGGCGGCGCAGTTGGAGATTCAGTCGGATCTGACCACCCTCTCGGATGACTCAACATCCAAGTTGGCCGGTGAGATGCCCGAACGCCCCGCCTCCGAGACCGCGGCGCTCTCGGATCTGCCAGCCGCCGAGCCTGCGGGTGCGCCGGACGCGGATCTGCGGGCGAGCGCAGCGTGTTGGAAGTGCAGCCGGGAGCTTCCGCCTCGACCGGGTCTGCGCTTTTGCGTCTTCTGCGGCGCGGATCAGGATCGGCCTTGTTGCACGGCGTGCGGCGAGGAGATGAGCGCGGGGTGGGCGTTTTGCCCCAAATGCGGGAAGGGGGTCCCTGCAGCGAACATCTCGGGCACGTGATCCGAGTCGCCCTTCTACCGGGCGATGGCATTGGGCCCGATGTCGTCCGCGAGGCACGTCGGGTGCTGGAGGCCGCCGAATCCGCCGGCTGGATCTCTGTCGAGTTCGAGACGTTTCCGCACGGCGCAGAGCACTTTCTGGCCACCGGCGAGACGCTGGGAGAAGAAGCGTTCGCCCGGCTGCGCGATGACTTCTCGGCGATTCTGGTTGGAGCCGTTGGCGATTCTCGCGTCCCCGATGGAGCGCATGCGCGGGACATCCTTCTAGGCCTTCGCTTCGGCCTCGACCTCTTTGTCAACCTCCGCCCGGTGAAGTTGCGAAGCCCGGATCTCACCCCGCTCAGGCTCGCCGAGAGCGAGACGATCGATATCGTGATCGTGCGGGAGAACACCGAAGGGTTCTATACGGGCTCCGGGGGCTCGCTCAGGCCGGGTACCGCCCAGGAGGTGGCGATCAGCGAGTCTCTTGCGACGCGCTACGGGGTCGATCGGGTCGTGCGTGCGGCATTCGAGCTGGCCCGCCGCGAGGGTCGACGTCGCGTGACGCTCGGCGACAAGGCCAACGCGGTCCCGCACGTCTACGGCTTATGGCGCCGCGTCTTCCTGGAGATCGCCGAGGAGTATCCTGAGCTGGAGGCGGAAACTCGCTATGTGGACGCCCTGGCGCTGGAGCTGGTGCGGCACCCGGCTCGTTTCGACGTGATCGTAGCCGAGAACCTCTTGGGCGACATCCTCTCGGACCTCGGTGCAGGTCTCGTCGGCGGCCTCGGCCTCGCTCCTTCGGCGAACCTGGATCTACTCGGCCGCGGGTTGTACGAGCCTGTTCACGGCAGCGCCCCGGACCTGGTCGGAAGCGGGGTCGCGAACCCCATGGCGGCCGTTTTGAGCGCCGCCATGCTTGCCCGCGAGAACGGAGCCGTAGGGGCTGCGAACCGCATCGAGGCGTCGGTGGATCGCGCCCTTCGCGCCGGGATCAGGACACCGGATCTCGGAGGTGATCGAACCGCTGAACAGGTCGGCCGCTGGATCGCGGAGGACGTGGCTTCGGCTGACGGGGCCGGGTCCTGATCGGCGGTGCCAAAGCCCGCTTATCGGTGTAGGCTTAGGAGGTCGTTGAAGAACCCGGTGGGTCGCACGCGGCCCTGGACTGTCCCCACGGCGCTCGTAACATGGCTTGCCGGGGTTGCTCAGCCGCCTTCTGGATTCGCGCTCCACAGCCGTCTCCCACCGCCTTCCGCGACGGCGTTCCGGAGTTGTGCCTGCAGTATGGGATGATTAGCCGGAGAGACTTGTGACTATGGGAACCATGGGAAGTGAAAGGGACGTGGTTTTCCTCTCGGCCGTCCGAACGCCCTTCGGTGCCTTTGGCGGTAGCTTGAGAGACCTGACGGCAACGGACCTCGGCGTACTCGCGGCGGAGGCGGCGATCGAGCGCTCCGGAGCGAGTCCGGAGAGCTTCGACGACGTCTTCTTCGGGAACGTGATCCAGACCTCGGCCGACGCCATCTACCTAGCCCGCCACGTCGGTCTTCGAGCAGGCCTGCCGACCGAGGTCCCAGCGGCGACCTTGAACCGTCTCTGCGGCTCCGGCTTTCAGGCCGTGATCGATGGAGCGGAAGCGATCCTTCTCGGCAGCAGCCAGCTCTGTTTGGCGGGTGGGACGGAATCGATGAGTCAGGCCCCGCACGTTGTCCGCGGCGTTCGTTGGGGGAAGCTCCGCCTCGGCCCCGCCGCGCCCTTCGAGGACACGCTGTGGGAGGCGCTGGTGGATTCCTACTGCGGCTTTTCAATGGCCGAGACGGCGGAGAACCTGGCGGATCAGTACGTCCTGACTCGGCAGGAGGTCGACGAGTATGCGGTGCGGAGCCAAGGTCGCGCCAAGGCGGCGTGGGACGAAGGTCGTTTCGACGAAGAGGTCATCCCGGTAACGATCCAGGTGAAGGGGAGGGATGTAGAATTCCGGGTGGACGAGCACATGCGTCCTGAAACGCGCCTGGAGGATCTCGCCAAGCTGAGGCCCTACTTCAAGAAGGACGGTCTCGTAACCGCCGGGAACGCTAGCGGCATCGGCGATGGGGCGGCGGCCCTGGTCGTCGCTGATGCCACGTATGCCCGTGCCGAAGGCTTCGAGCCGATCGGTCGTCTCGTCTCCTGGGCCGTCGTCGGCGTGCCCCCGCGAATCATGGGGCTCGGTCCCGCGCCGGCCTCACGCGCGGCGCTGGATCGCGCTGGCTTGTCACTCGACGACATGACGATCGTCGAGGTGAACGAGGCCTTCGCACCGCAGTACGTCGCTGTGGAGAAGGAGCTCGGCCTCGACCGCGAAAAGGTGAACGTCAACGGCGGGGCGATCGCCCTGACTCACCCGCTGGCTGCGAGCGGCGCTCGGATCACCGCGCATCTCTTGCATGAGCTCCGACGGCGGGGGGGAGGGTTGGGGCTGGGTTCCGCATGTATCGGTGGCGGTCAGGGGATCGCCGTGGTGGTCGAAGTCTGAACGAACGAAAAGAGCAGTTTTGAGCGGTACTTTACCAGACCGCTTTACCATGGACCGGTCGCGATGGACACGGCGTGCTCGGTCCTGATCCGACCAGTGGAGAGGTGGTAGAATGGAACCGTTACTAGCCTTGCTGGCCATCGGAGGCGCGGCAGCACTAGCTACCAGTCTGAGGATTCTTAAGGAGTACGAGCGTGCGGTCGTGTTCCGACTCGGGAGGATTCGGCCGCTTCGCGGTCCTGGTCTGATCTTTCTCGTCCCGTTCGGGGTGGAGAGGATGGTCAGGGTCAGCCTTCGCATCATCGCCATGGACATCCCGCCGCAGGATGTGATTACCCGGGACAACGTTTCGGTGAAGGTGAACGCCGTTCTCTACTTTCGCGTGGCCAACGCTCAGAGGGCGGTCCTCGAGATCGAGGACTACCTGTTCGCCACCTCACAGCTCGCCCAGACGACGCTGCGCTCGGTGATCGGCCAGGCTGAGTTGGACGAGTTGCTGGCCGAGCGCGAAAAGTTCAACGAGATCCTGCGCCAGATCATCGACGAGGGGACGGATGTTTGGGGGATCGACGTGACGGCTGTGGAAGTGAAGGACGTCGATCTGCCCCAAGAGATGAAGCGCATGATCGCCCGGCAGGCGGAGGCCGAGAGAGAGCGGCGTGCCAAGGTGATCAACGCGGAGGGCGAGTTGCAGGCTGCCGACAAGCTGAGACAGGCTGCCGGACTTCTGAGCGCTCAACCGGCATCGCTGCAGCTACGCTTCCTTCAGACCGCCTCGGAGATAGCTGCCGAGAACAACTCGACGACGCTGTTCCCGCTTCCTCTGGACTTTACGCCCTTCCTCGAGGCCATGAAGGCGAGCACGCGATTGGCGGAGGGTGCCGCGGCGGAAGGGACCCTGAAGGGGAGCTCGGCGGTGCTTGAGAGCGGGGCCTCGGCCGGCGAGATCGAGGGTGAAGACGAGGCGCGTGGCCGGCTGGCGTCAGGCGCGGCGGTGCCCGCCGATGAGCGAAAGGCCGAAAGAAGCTCCTCCCGCCACGCGCCGGATGGCTGATCCCGACTCGGGCTCCGACTCGTACTCCGGCGCTCCCGCCGATGCCAGGAGGCCTCCAGACGCCGGAGTCCCGAACGGTGCCGAGACATCCGGCCTTCCCGCCAGGCGGGTATCCTCGAGCGAGCTCGAGCGCGTCTTTCGCCGCGCTGCGAAGCTCCAGTTCGAGGAGGGTGAGGACGTCACCGACCTGGATGTCGGCGAGGTCGTCCGGATCGCCGAGGAGGTCGGCCTCGAGCCGCGCCATGTGCGGCGAGCCTTGGCGGAGGTCCAGGCCGAGTCTCTTCTCCCGACCCTCCCGGCCGATGGCGGCCTGCCGGCGCGGCTCTGGGGGCCCGGTGTCGTTCGGCACAGTCGGGCGGTGCGTGGCGATCCGTCGGAGGTGCAGCCTCGGCTCGAACGGCATCTGGAGGAGAAGGAGAGCCTGCACTGCGTGCGCCACAAGCCCGGCCGTTCTCTTTGGGAGCCCGCGGCGGGTCTGATCAAGCAGATGCAGCGCTCGCTCGACGTCGGTGGGCACGGTTACGACCTGGCGAAGGCACGAAACGTCCAGTTGGCGGTGGAGGGGCTGGAGGAGGGCTGGTCGCTCGTCACGCTTTCCGTCGACCTTCGAAACCTGCGGGCTGGACAAGCGACGGGTTGGCTTGTCGGCTTGGGCGCCAGCGGCACGGCTGGCGCGGTCGGATCCGCCATCCTCGCGGGCACTGGAGCCGCGATCGTGATCGCTCCTTTTCTGGCCATCGGCTTTCTGGGGGTGGCCTCGTGGGCCGCAGGTCGCACGATCCACAAGGTGAGGGATCGAATCGAGCTCACTGTCCTTGGGCTCCTGGATCGGCTGGAGCAAGGGCGAATCGGGGCGGAGAAGGAAGGGTCCGGTTGGCGGGAATGGCTGCTCACCGGATCGAAATAGAGCCGGGCCGACGGAGTCTGATCCGCCTCAGGTCGCTGTCTCTTCCCCGCCACTGACCGCCTGGCGATCCGGAAGTGATCGTAAGATCAGCAGATATGCCATATTAGCTTCACAAGCGAGAGCGTATCGGTAGCCGATAGGAGAAGGAGCAGGGCGGTTCTACGACTACAGCGGCGTCGCCCCCGTCCTCAGCGACCTTGTGAACCGCCGAGACTCCGCGCTGGGCGCAGGTGGCGCCAGTTCTCGGAGGCGCGTCAAATGCGGGGATTCTCGTTGCAGCACAAGGGTTTTCGGTATATCTTAAAACGTTCGGAAGTGCTGTCCCAACGCGACCATCCCGACGAGCCGTGAAGAGGTAGATTCGCCGACTGAAAGAGTCATTCTCAAGGCGCTCCGCCTCAGGCACTTCCGCAACTTCGCGGACCTCGCATGCGAGTTCCCGCCTTCCGGAGTCGCCATTGTCGGTCCGAATGGTTCCGGGAAAACGAACCTTCTCGAGGCGGTCTACTATCTGGGTATCTTCCGCTCCTTCCGCGGGGCCCCGGACGCTGAACTGGTGAGGCTTGGCGACGACACTTTCCGGATCGAGGGCACGGTGGAAGGGCCGGACGGGGAGCGGACGATAGCGGCGGCCTACCAGAAGAGCACGCGCCGCAAGAAGGTCGAGGTGAACGGCGTCGAGGTCGAGCGCCTCTCCGATGCGCTCGGAACCCTCGGCGTGGTGGCGCTCAGCTTGGCTGATGTGGAGCTGGTGAGCGGTCCTCCCGCCGCTCGCCGACGCTTCTTGGACATCCTTCTCTCGCTCGTCCGGCCGGGTTATCTGGCCGCTCTGCAGCGATGTCGGGTAGCCGTAGCCCAGCGAAACGGCGCGCTGCGCAAGGCCGCGTCTTCCGATGAGCTGCAGCCGTGGACCGACGAGCTGGTGAGTGCCGGGACCTCGGTCATTACCGCGAGGGCCGCGTGGGCAGTAGGGTGCGCGGACGGATTCTCGAAGTACCACGAGGCGATTTCCGGAGGGCCGGGAGCGCGCCTCGCGTACCGGTCCTCGGTCGGGCCGCCCGCTCCGGGGGCTGACGCGAGGACCTGGGAGGAGCGCTTCCGCGAGGCTCTGTCCTCGGCGGAGGAGAGGGAGAGACAGCAGGGAAGGACGCTGGTAGGCCCTCACAGAGATGATCTCGACCTGAGCTCTGCCGTTGCTGACGAGGAGAACCGGGCCATACGGCGGTTCGGTTCAGGCGGCCAACAACGGACAGCCGCACTCGCTCTCCGACTGGTCGAGGCGGACACTTTGCGGGACCGCGCCGGCGTCGAGCCCGTGTACCTGCTCGATGACGTGTTCGCCGAGCTGGATCGCGAGCGCTCGAGCAGTCTGCTCGCGCTCCTCGAGGATGGCCGTTGCGGCCAGGCCGTTCTGACGGCTCCCAAGCCGGCGGACATCGCGCTCAGAGGTGGGCTCGAGGAGTGGAGCATCAGCAGGGGACGGCTAGAGCAATGAGCGGTGCACGAAACCGGTGAGCGGACACCGGGTGGGATCGCGCTCGGAGCGGCTCGGCCGCGAGCGGGGCGAACGCCCCGAGGCCGTGGGTGACCTCGTGCCTGGACTCCTGGATCGCCTCGGGGTCTCGGAGCGCGTGGAGCGTGCCGGCGTGGCTCTCGACTGGGAAGAGCTCGTCGGCCCACACATCTCGCGCGTGACGGTAGGCACCCGAGTGAGCGGCCGAACGCTGTTTGTCGAGGTCATAAGCGCGGCCTGGCTGAGCGAGCTGAACATGATGCGCCACGAGCTACTTCGCCGGATCAACGCGGGCAGACGCCGGGGCCGAATCGAGAAGATCGTATTCGTGCAGGCAGGAAAGGGTTAGATGGCCAAGACAGCCACAAAGACGACAAAGACCGCATCGCCGAAGAACCCGACAGGCAAGGGAAAGTCGGACGATTACACGTCGAGGCAAATCCAGGTTCTCAAGGGATTGGAGGCCGTCCGCAAACGGCCGGGCATGTACATCGGCTCGACCGCCGCCCGTGGTCTCCATCACCTCGTCTACGAGGTCGTCGACAACTCGATCGATGAGGCGATGGCCGGTTTCTGCAGCGAGATCGAGGTGGTCATCGCCGAGGATAACTCGGTCACCGTGCGGGATGACGGCCGCGGCATCCCGGTCGACAAGCACCCGACCGAGAAGCTTCCGGGCGTGGAAGTGGCGCTGACGACGCTCCACGCCGGCGGCAAGTTCGACAAGAGCAGCTACAAGGTCAGCGGCGGCCTGCACGGGGTTGGCGTTTCCGTCGTGAACGCCCTCTCCGAGTGGCTCACGGTCAGAGTCGCCCGTGACGGCTTCATGTGGCTGCAGACGTTCTCGCGGGGCCTCAAGACCACCGAGCTGGAGAAGGGAGAGAAGACCAAGGAGACGGGCACCGAGGTGAGCTTCAAGCCTGACCCGGAGGTTTTCACCGAGCTGCACTATCAGTTCGATGCTCTCGCCGGACGTCTGCGGGAGCTGGCTTACCTGAACCGCGGCGTGCGGATCACTCTCCGGGACAAGCGAAAGCAGAACGGGAGCGACGAGCGTGAGGAGATCTTCCACTTCGAAGGTGGCATCTCGGAGTTTGTCGCCTATCTGCGCGGGCAGAAGACACCGCTTCACGAGGAGATCGTCTATTTCGCGGGCCTCCAGGACGATGTGGAGGTGGAGGTCGCGATGCAGTACAACGACGGATACAACGAGGACACGTTTACCTTCGTCAACAACATCAACACCCACGAAGGCGGGACGCACCTGACGGGTTTCAAGGCTGCGCTCACCCGGACGATCAACTCGTACGGCGACAAGCACGGGCTGCTGAAGAAGGGGGATCCCGGCCTGTCCGGCGACGACGTGCGGGAGGGGCTTACCTCGATCCTCTCCGTAAAGGTGCTCGAGCCGCAGTTCGAAGGGCAGACGAAGACCAAACTCGGCAACAGTGAAGTCCGCGGAATCGTGGAGAGCCTGGTCAACGACAAGCTCTACACGTGGCTCGACGAGCATCCGGCGGCCGGTAAGGCGGTCATCGAGAAAGCGGTCCAGGCAGCACGCGCACGGGACGCCGCGCGGAAGGCGCGCGACCTCACCCGCAAGCGGTCGGCCCTCGAAACGGGAATTCTCCCCGGGAAGCTAGCAGACTGCTCGATCACCGACTCCTCCATCTCGGAGCTGTACCTCGTCGAGGGAGACTCCGCGGGAGGTACGGCGAAGCAAGGCAGGGACCGGAATTTCCAGGCGATTCTACCTCTTCGCGGAAAGATCCTGAACGTGGAGAAGGCTCGGATCGATCGAATCCTCTCCAATACGGAGATCCGCGCGATAATCACGGCGATTGGCACCAGCATCGGCGACGACTTCGATATCGAGTCCGCGCGATACCACAAGACCATCATCATGACCGACGCCGACGTGGATGGGGCTCATATCCGGACGCTTCTCCTCACCTTCTTCTTCCGCCAGATGAAGGAGTTGATCGAAGCTGGCTACGTGTACATCGCCCAGCCGCCTCTATTCCGAATCCAGAAGGGAAAGAAGGAGTTCTACTGCTACTCGGATGAGGAGCGAGACGAGCTCCTGGCCGATCTCGACGGCGGGAAGGGAGGCGTCAACGTGCAGCGGTACAAGGGACTCGGCGAGATGAACGCCGATCAGTTGTGGGACACCACGATGAATCCGGAGAAGCGCACCCTTCTCAGGGTCACGATCGACGAGGCCACGCAGGCTTCTCTGTTGTTCGAACGGCTGATGGGAGAGGAAGTGGAGCCGCGTCGCGAGTTTATCGAAAAGAACGCCCGCTACGTGCGAAATCTGGACGTCTGAATCTTTAGCCGGAAGCTCTGGTCAGCCGC
>JARRMU010000034.1:0-33095 GCA_037385645.1 Gemmatimonadales bacterium | reverse complement strand
TGATGAGATGTCGGCCTCCTATCCCGAACTGCGTGCCCGACAGGACCACCTCGTGCTGACGACCCGGGCGGAGGAGGACCGCTTTCTCTCCACCATCGACGAGGGGATGCGCCGGTTCGAGGAGGTGGCGCCGGAGCGCGGCACGGGCGTGATCCCGGGCTCGGAGGTGTTCCGGCTCTACGACACGTACGGGTTTCCGCTCGACCTCACCGAGCTGATGGCGTCGGAGCGAGGCTATACGCTCGATGAGGATGGTTTCAGGGTCGCTCTGGCCGAGCAGCGCGAGCGCTCCCGGGAGGGCAAGCTCGTCTCCGCCGAGCTACAGGATCGCCTCGCGTTCGCGGAAGAGCTGGAGATCGGCGTCGGAGAGGACCTCGAGCAAGAGTTCGTGGGCTACGAGCGAACCGACGTGGAGACGGGCGTGCTCGCGTATGCCTCGGATGACGGGTGGCGAGCGCTCGTGTTGGCGGAGAACCCGTTCTACGTGGAGGCCGGGGGGCAGGTCAGCGACCGCGGGCGCCTGCGAGGCGAAGGCTGGGAGATGGAGGTGCGGCGCGTCGTACGGAACGAGGGTGGGCAGACGGTGGTCGCCGGCCCGATCGTGAAGGGGGCGCTCGAGGCCAGTCCGAAGCGCGTCGAGGCGAGCGTGGAAGAAGGGGCCCGCCGTGATACCGAGCGGAACCACACCGCCACTCACCTCCTGCACGCCGCTCTGCGCTCCGAGCTGGGCGATCACGTCCACCAGGCCGGCTCGCTGGTCGCGCCCGACAGGTTGCGGTTCGACTTCACGCACCGCGGGCCGCTGAGCCGCGAGGAGCGAGGTGCGATAGAGCGCCAGGTCAATGAGGCCATCTGGGCCAACGTGCCCGTTCTGGCAGAGCACAGGGGCTACGACGAGGCCATCGATGCCGGGGCAATGGCACTGTTCGGCGAGAAGTACGGCGATGTCGTCCGCGTCATCCAGGTGCCGGGCGTCAGCGCCGAGCTCTGCGGTGGCACGCACGTTCGGAGCACCGGTCAGATCGGGCTGTTCAGGATCGTGGGAGAAACCGGCGTAGCGGCGGGGATTCGCCGGATCGAGGCCGTAACTGGACGCGGCGCCTACGATCGTCTCCTCGAAACCGAGGAGGGTCTGGAAAGGGTGTCCAGACGACTCAACGTTCCTCCGTCGGAGCTGGAACGACGGGTGTACGCCCTGCTCGAGGAACGGGACCGTCTAGAGACGGCGGCGGCGGGGCAGCGGCAGGAGGGAGCCGCCGCGGAAGCCGAGCGTCTCATTTCGGGTGGAGTGGAGGTGGCCGGTGGCATCCTAGCTCACGGCGGGATAGAGCTACCCGTGGGCACGGACCTGGGAGAGTTCGGCGACCTCGTGCGTTCCGGGTTGGACCAACGAGGTTCCGGAGCGGCGATCGCCCACGTCACGTTCTCGGACGACGATAGACAGGCCTTCCTCGCGGTGGTCACCGATGATTGGATCCGCCGGGGCGTGAACGCGGGCGAGCTCGTTCGCGTCGCCTCTACGGCCACCGGATCCAGGGGTGGGGGACGGCCGCACTTCGCCCAGGGAGGCGTGGGCGACGTCAGCAAGGTTCCCGACGCTCTCGAGCAGGCCGGCGCGGCGACGATCCGCAAGCTCGACGGCACGGATTGAGCGCACGTTGAGCGATGAGTCGAGGCGCGATGACTCGAGCGGCCGCGTGAGCGACCGGATTCCTCCGCTCGTCGACCTGCACAATCACTTCGTACCCGGAGTCGACGATGGCGCCCGCACCATCGATGAGGCGATCGGTGCGCTGAAGGAGCTCTTCGAGTCGGGCGTGACTCACGTGACCACTACACCGCACCTTTCGGCCAGCCGGGCGTCCGGACCCCGTAAAGTCGAGATTCAGGAACGCTATGAGGAGCTTCGTGCGGCGGCCGCGCAGGCGGTTCCGGATCTTTCTCTCGGGCTGGCCTACGAGGTGCGCCTCGACGACCCAGATGCGGATCTGAGCGACCGCAGCCTCGGCCTCGGCGATCGCCATTTACTCGTCGAATTCTCGATGCTGATGATGCCGGCCTTCTCCATCGAGACCCTGGATGCCGCCGCTCGACAGGATTGGGTACCTGTCCTGGCCCATCCCGAGCGTTACGCCGGCGTCGAGGCGCGGTACGCGTTGATTCGGACATGGCGCGACGCGGGCGTCGTGATGTCTGTTAACGCTGCCAGCCTTTGGGGCCGGTATGGGCGGGAAGCCGAGTTGGTAGCGCGACGGATGCTGGCCGACGGGGCGGTCGACATCATGGCATCGGACCATCACGCTAGGCCTGGGCGGTCCGCCACGCTCCGGCAGGCTTGGGATCGGCTGGCGGAGACCGGACACGATGAGGTGGCGGATCTTCTCTTGAGTGGGAATCCAAGAGCCATACTCGCTGGGCGGGACCCGCTGCCCGTACCGGCGATCCACCTCGAGGAAGGATGGCTAGAGCGGCTGAAGCGCATCGTAGGACGGTCCTGATGAGTCGCCGAGATCGATGGTTGCTGCCCGGGATAGCGGGCGGGCGGGCGCTCGTTACCGGCGGGTCGCGCGGCATCGGTCGCGCCGTCGTGCGGCTTCTGGCCTCCATGGGCGCCTCCGTAGGTATCGCCTTCCACGCGGCCGAGGCAGCCGCCGCGGAGGTCCTCGACGAGGCCCAGGAAGCTTCGGCCGGAGAGCCGGCCTCCGGCGTCGGCCGCTCGGCAACCTTCTGGACTCACCAGGGGGATCTCTCGTGCGAGCCGGATGTGACCCGGCTGTTCGATCGCGCCAGGGCGGAGTTCGGGGGGCTCGACCTCTTCGTAGGCAACGCGGGCATCTGGAACGAGATCGAGCTGCCGCTCGAGCGCCTATCCTCGGAGGAGTGGCGAGCGATGATCGCAGCGAACCTCACGTCCATCTACATGACGACACGCCAGGCTGTTTCGTGCATGGAGCGGGGCGGACGCGTCGTTCTCCTCTCGTCGACGGCGGGTCAGCGCGGAGAGGCTGGCCACAGCCACTACGCGGCCAGCAAGGGCGCGATCATCTCGTTCTGCAAGTCGCTGGCGACGGAGTTGGGTCCCCGCGGAATCACGGTGAACGCCGTCGCTCCGGGTTGGGTCGACACGGAGATGAGCGCCTCGGTGCTCCGCACGCCGGCGGCCGAGCGAGTGGCAGCCGAGATCCCTCTCGGCCGTGTGGCCTCGGCCGAAGATGTCGCCGGGCCTATCTGCTTTCTGCTCTCCGATCTCGCTCGGCACATCACCGGCGAGGTGCTGAACGTGAACGGCGGCAGCGTGCTGTGCGGCTGATAGACCCCGGGCTGCGGGCCGGGCCAGGATCGTTCGCCCTGACAAGCGCTCGCTTCTCTTATGGGTGCGTTTCGGATCCGGTTCCGTGAGCGAACGACCAAGGCTCTCCCCACCCGCGGACGCGCTCGAGATTGCCGAGACGCTCGAGAGCCGGGGCTTCCAGGCCTGGGCGGTGGGTGGCGCGATCCGAGACGAGCTCCTCGGAGATGCCCGTGAAGACTGGGATCTGACTACGGATGCGCGGCCGGATGAGGTCCGAAGCGTGTTCTCTCGCACCGTCCCCCTCGGCATCGAGCACGGTACCGTAGGGGTTCTCGGAGAGACGGGGACGATGTTCGAGGTCACCACGTTCCGGCGAGATATCGAAACGGATGGAAGACACGCGGTCGTGGAGTATGCGGACTCCATCGACGAGGATCTCGCGCGCCGGGACTTCACGATCAATGCGATGGCGTGGCGTCCGGCTACCGACGAGTTCGTCGATCCCTGGGAGGGGCGGGCCGATCTGGAGCAACGGATTCTTCGGGCAGTGGGCGATCCGGCGCAGCGGGTGGCCGAGGACTACCTTCGCGTCCTCAGGGGCCTCCGCTTCGCCGGCAGGTTTCAGCTGACGATCGATCCCGAGACGCTGTCGGCTCTCCAGGACGGGGTGGTCGGGACAGCGACGCTCTCCGCCGAGCGCGTTCGAGAGGAGCTCGAGAAGGTGCTTACCAGCCGACGGCCGTCGGCGTCGCTTCGCCTCTATGCGCGGCTGGGCGTGCTCGAGATATGGTACCCGGAGTTGGCGGAGGTCCGAGAGGAAGCCGCTTGGGAGCAGAACCTGGCGGCAGTGGACGAGATCACGGCCGACAGGGCCGATGACTGGCCCCTTCTCAGGCTGGCTCGTCTGCTCCTCGCCCCCTTCGTAGCGGCTGATCCGCTGGATGTCGGGAAGGATGCCGAAGCGGCCGGAGAAGTGCGGGCGGAAGCCGGGAGCGCGGTGCTGCAGCGGCTGCGATTCTCGAACGCCGACCAGCGGGCTGCCACCCATTTGCTCCGTCACTATCAGCCGCTCGTGAGCCCGATCGATTCAGCCGCTCGGATCCGGGAGTGGCTCTCCGTCGTCGACGGCGATGCGGCGCGTCAGCTCTTCGAGCTTCATCTCGCCTATGCGAGGGCGGCGGACGACGAGGAAACGATCAGGTATCTCGAGCACACTCGGGCGCGGGTGGAGGATGAGCTCCTCGCCGGCCCTCCATTGAAGGTGACCGATCTGGCTATCGGTGGCGGCGAGCTGCTTGCGTTGGGGGTCAAGCAGGGGCCGCTTGTGGGTCTGCTGCTGGATGAGCTCCATGCCAGGGTGCTGGAGGATCCCGAGCTCAACGATCCGGACGTGCTGAGCGAGATCGCACGCGAGCTCGTCGAGATGGGAGGCCTCGGCGAGCCCCGACCGCCCGGCGCACCTCCGGTTGATTCCCCGGACGAGGCGTAGCGCTGAGCCATGGTGGAGGGAGCCGAATGACACGCGAGCCGAGCCTGTTCGGCTCCGAGACGGACGTGAGCCGCGGAGCCTCGGAGGGTCGCGAGACGGAATCAGGCGCGCCTCTGGCCACCCGCATGCGGCCGCGGACGCTCGATGAGTTCGTGGGCCAGGATCGGCTGGTCGGCCCCGATGGAGCGCTCCGCGAGCTGATCGATCGGGACCGGGTTCCGAGCCTCATCTTCTGGGGCCCTCCGGGGTGCGGTAAGACGAGCCTCGCACACATCATCGCGCGGGAGACCAGCTCGGTCTTCGTTCCGTTCAGCGCAGTGACCGAGGGCATCGCACGAGTGCGGGCCCTGATCGGCCAAGCCTCCGAGCGAAGGCGAGCGACCGGTCGCGGGACGATCCTGTTCGTGGACGAGATCCACCGTTTCAACAAGGCACAGCAGGACGCTTTTCTACCGCACGTGGAAGCCGGTACGATCGTCCTCATCGGAGCCACGACGGAGAATCCCAGCTTCGAGGTGGTGGGCCCGTTGCTGAGTCGCACGCGCGTACTGGTGCTCGAACCGCTGGACGAGAGGGATACGGCCGAAGTGTGCCGCCGGGCGCTCCGCGACGAAAAGGGCCTCGGAGGGAAGGGGTTGACGATGGATGAGGATGCCCTCGAGCGGCTCGCCGTCGCGGCGGATGGAGATGCTCGGCGAGCTCTCAACGCGCTGGAGACCGCGGCGGACCTTGCCCCTCGGGGCCGCATTGGCGTCGCCGAGATCGAGCGTGCCCTGCAGCATCGCTTCGCGCGCTACGACAAGGACGGCGAGGAGCACTTCAATCTGATCTCCGCGCTGCACAAGGCCGTTCGGGGCTCAGATCCCGACGGGAGCCTCTACTGGCTTGCCCGCATGCTCGAGGCCGGTGAGGATCCGCTGTATATCGCCCGCAGGCTGGTGCGAATGGCCACGGAGGACATCGGGCTTGCCGATCCGGAGGCACTCACCGTCTGCATGTCGGCGCGCGATGCCTACCATTTCCTCGGCTCGCCAGAGGGGGAGCTGGCTCTCGCGGAGGCGGTCGTCTACCTGGCCGCCGCCCCGAAGTCGAACCGCACCTACGAGGCTTTCTCGAGCGCCCGAAGAGCTGCTCGCGAGACGCCGATGGAAGCGGTTCCGATGCACGTGAGGAATGCGCCCACCCGGCTCATGAAGGAGCTCGGTTACGGAAGTGGCTATCGATACGATCACGACGAGCCCGGCGGCGTCGCCGCCCAGACGTTCCTTCCCGAGCGGCTGGCCGGATCTCGCTTTTATCACGCCGGAGATCAGGGCCGCGAGGTCGAGATAGCGGCGCGATTGCGCCGATCCGATCGCCTCCGGGAGCGAGGCGCAGCGGACGATCAAGGCGTGTCGGACGCTGAACCGGACGTCGACGATCTGGTATGACACGTTGATGATCAACATCGGAAGCGAACCCGAGCGCGCCATTCTGGTCGCGGCACCGCCACTCGACGAGTCTCAAGAGGTCGTGGATGAGCATCTCGAGGAGCTCGGTCGTCTCGCCGACACAGCGGGCGCCGTGGTCGTCGGTCAGCTCGTACAGCGACTCAAATCACCGAATCCCGCTCTGTTCATCGGACGGGGCAAAGCCGAGCAACTGCGTGAGCAACTGGGTCGGGAGTCGGCTTCGCTCGTCATCTTCGACGACGATCTGTCACCGGCGCAGGGCTCGGCCCTGGAGAAGAGCCTCGACGTCCGCATCATGGATCGTACCGAGCTCATCCTCGACATCTTCGCTTTGAGAGCTCGCACGGCCGAGGCGAAGGTCCAGGTGGAGCTCGCCCAGCTCCAGTACATGCGGACACGGCTCAAGCGCATGTGGACGCACCTCTCGCGGATCGCCGGCGGGATCGGCGCCAGGGGCCCGGGTGAGCAGCAGCTCGAGACGGACAGGCGACTCATCGACCGCCGCATCGCCCGGCTTCGGCGTGAGTTGCAGGGGATTTCCCGCTCCCGGCAGACGCGCCGAAAGGCGGGACGGGACGAGTTCCGAGTGGCGATCGTCGGCTACACCAACGCCGGGAAGTCCTCGATCCTCCAGGCGCTCTCCGGCCGCGAGCAGTTCATCGAAGACCGCCTCTTCGCCACGCTGGATTCGGCCACGCGCGTCGTGGATCTCGGGGAGGGCTACCAGGCGCTCGCCACCGATACGGTGGGTTTCATCCGCAAGCTGCCGCACCATCTTGTCGCTTCCTTTCGCGCCACCCTGGAGGAGATCGAGGAGGCCGATCTCCTGGTCCACGTGGTCGACGTGTCATCGCCGAGCTGGGAGCACCAGATGGAAGCGGTGAACGAGGTGCTGCGGGATCTGTCGATCGGCGGTCCCACGCTACTCGCCCTCAACAAGGTGGATCAGCTCACCCATCACGAGGAGTCTGCGCTCCGCAGCCGGGCTGCGGCGCTTTACGGGCCCCACGTGCTGACCACGGTGAGAGAAGAAGGAGGCCTCGAGCCGCTCCGCTCAGCGCTCCTCGAGCATATGCGGGCGGATCGCCCGATGGTACAGGTCACCCTGGCGGCGAAAGACGGCCGCACCCTTGCCGAAGCGTATCGGGAAGGGGAAGTGCTGAAGCGTCGGGAGAACGGCGGCAGCATCGAGCTGACGGCGCGCGTCCCTGCCGCCGTAGTCGGCAGATGGCGTCGGAAGCAGGGCGTTCACGTCACGGGCGCGGACGCGGTGTGAGCCCTCCGATCGTAATCGTGGGCGAGGGCCGCGTGGGCCTGTCGCTCGCCGCAGACCTCATCGACTCATCGGATTCGCCCATAACCGTCGTGGGCCAGTCCCTCGATCGACCCTCATTCCTTCGAGATCTCTTCGGAGTCACCTACCTGGTCACACGCGTGCCCGAAGCCTCGTTCGCCGCGTCTCTCGATAAGCAGATCGGTGCCGAAGGCGATCCGATCGTCATCTTCTGCGTGCCGGATGACGATCTCTCCGCCGTGGCGAAGGAGTGGAGTGAGTCGACGGGTCTGATCCCGCGCGCGGTGCTCCACACGAGTGGGGTGCATTCCGCCGCGGCGCTCGAGCCGTGGCGAAAGCGTGACGTCGCTGTCGCGGCATGGCATCCACTAGTTGCCGTCGCCGCCCCTGGGCGGGAGGCGTTTCGGGGCGTGTGGTTCGGGGTGGATGGCGACGAGGCAGCCGCGAAGGTCGGTGGAGAGCTCGCCGACCGTCTGGGTGGCCGGACGCATGTCGTCCGGCCTGAGGGGCGGTCGCACTATCACGCCGCGGGTGTATTCGCGTCGAACTATCTTGTTTCGTGCCTTCGGATAGCGGCAGACGAGCTGCGGCGCGCGTCCGAGGATGCGGCGCTCGAGGCTCTCCTGCCCCTGGCCCAGTCGGCGCTGCGGAACCTGGGGGCACTCGGTCTGCGCGACGGCGCGACCGGGCCGGTGGCCCGCGGAGACGTCCGCACGGTGGCTGCGCATCTGGAGGTTCTCGACCCGAGGCGAGCGGCTCTGTATCGTGGTCTCGGGATGGAGCTCCTCGAGCTGATGGGCGATCGTCTCGAGCCGGCGGTTCGCGATCGGCTGGCGGCCGAGCTCGATCCTACGGGCTCGGACCAAGCGAACAGGAGGCCGAGCGATGAATGAGCCGCTGAGGCTCTACGTCAACGTCGATCACGTGGCGACCGTGCGGGAGGCTCGAAAGACCGACGAGCCCGACCCTGTCCGGGCGGCGGTGCTCGCCGAGCTCGGCGGAGCCGACGGGATCACGGTCCATCTCCGCGAGGATCGACGGCATATACAGGACAGGGACGTGCGTCTGCTCCTCGAGACGGTCCGGACCGGCGTCAACTTGGAACTGGCGGCGGAGGAGGGCGTGCTTCGCTTCGCCGAGGACTGGCGGCCCAGGCAGGTGACGTTCGTGCCGGAGCGGCGTGAGGAAGTCACGACGGAAGGGGGGCTCGACCTTGAACAGGCGAGCGGTCGCTTGCTTGCCGCCGTCGCCCAGATGCGTGCGCAGGCGGTCCGGACGGCCCTGTTCGTGGATGCTCGCGAGGACGTCATGCGGGCCTCGGCTGCGCTGGGGGCGGATGCCGTCGAACTCCACACGGGCGAGTACGCGAACGCCCGTACTCCGGAGGGGGCCGCGGCCCAACTGACGCGGCTCCATGACGCCGCGATAGCGGCCCGGGAAGCGGGCCTGGCCGTGCACGCCGGACATGGGCTCACCTACGAGAACGTGGCGCCCGTCGCAGCGATCCGGGAGGTCGAGGAGCTCAACATCGGTCATTCGATCGTGAGCCGCTCTGTCTTCGTCGGCATCGAGCGTGCCGTGCGGGAGATGAAGGAGATCGTGACCGGAGTGCGGAAAGCTTGAGCCGCACGGCACGCTCGAGCGCCGCGCGGGGTGACGGCCAGCGTGGAACCTAGCGACGTATGCTGAAGGCCCACCGACTCAAGACGCTGTTGGGCCTGGTCATCACGGTGGCGCTGCTAGCCTGGGTACTGCGGGATGTCTCAGCCGTCGCCGTGCTCGCCGAGCTTCGGGCTGCCAACGTCTGGCTCCTGACGGCGATGGTGATCGTTGCGACCGTGCCGTTTCTCTTGCGTGCGTTTCGCTGGCACGTCCTCCTCCTTCCGGGTTTCCCGAACTCGAGTCTCGGCCACCGATTCGCGGCGGTCTGCATCGGCTTCATGACGAACAACGTGCTTCCGGCACGGCTCGGGGAGTTCGCGCGAGCGTACAGTTTCACGCGGATCGAGCCGATTCCGATCTCCCAATCCATCGCCTCGCTCGTCGTCGAGCGTGTGTTCGACGCGGTGATCCTCGGGGGTTTTCTCGTTTTCACGTTGTCGTACGGTGACTTTGCCGCGCGCCAAACGGCATTGGTCAGGGGGGCGGGCGTGACGGCCGGCGTGTTGTTCGGTCTCGCTCTGGTGCTTCTGTGGGCGATGGCTCGCTGGCCCAGGCGCACCCTCAACCTCGTGGAGCAACTGGTCGGACGCTTTCTATCGCCATCGCTCACCGAGCGCGCCGTCGGGATTCTCGCTTCGTTCATCAGGGGTCTCGGGGCGCTTCACGATCCGTGGGTGTTCGCGAGGGCCCTCCTCTGGTCCGCGGCCGTGTGGCTTTGCATCGCGGCTTCCGTCTGGATCGGTCTGCTCGCGTTCGGCATTCGGGAACCGGGTTTCATCGGTGCGATGTTCGTTCAGGCGGTCATCGCCTTCGCGGTCGCCATACCATCCAGTCCCGGGTTCTTCGGTCCGTTCGAAGCAGCCGCCAGGGTGGCGTTAGGAGCGTATGGCGTCGACAGCGTTCGCATCGTGAGCTTCGCCACCGGCTACCACATCCTCACCTTCATACCGGTGACCGTCCTGGGCATCTGGTACCTTTATCGGCTACGCATCAGGTGGTCGGAGGTGGAGCACAGCGAGGAGCTCGTGGAAGAGGCCGTGGAGCACGGCGAGCGTGTCCAGCCCGCTGCCACCCGGATCCCAGCTACGCCGTCGGTTGACGCCCCGGCCGAGCGGGGGACATCATCTCGGACCATCTGAGCCTTCGGCGGCCCTCGACCGGCGTGCTCGCTGGGCTCTGGCCCCTCGTCTAATGGCAAGACCCCGGCCTTTGGAGCCGGTAATCCAGGTTCGAATCCTGGGGGGCCAACTACCCGACCCGGAAGTCCGGTATCGCGAGATACCCGAAGATACGGCGAGAAGACTGGCACCGATCCTCGCCCTCTCTCTGCTGCCGGCCCTCCTTCTCGTGGGCTGCGACAACAACGGCGGCGTCGGACCGGGGGACTCCGATCCGCTCGAGCTCGTCTCCATGACAGCGGGCGCGGAGCACAGCTGCGGCGTCGATCCCGATGGGAAGGCCTATTGCTGGGGCAACGGTGAGGACGGCCGTTTGGGTAGCGGGAGCACGCTGACCAAGCTGACTGCTTATCCCGTTCTCGGGTCTACTGTCTTCGCGGACGTCAGCGCGGGACGGCGACACACCTGCGGCGTCGCGACCGGTGGCGGCGCGTACTGCTGGGGATTTGGGGGAGATGGTCAGCTGGGCGACGGGAACACCAACAACGCACTTCAGCCGGTCGCCGTGGAGGGTGCGCAGGATTTCGTCCAGGTCAGCGCCGGCGTCGGGCACAGCTGCGCGGTGACCACCGATGGAGCCGCGTATTGTTGGGGCGACGGTCGGAAGGGCCAGCTGGGGATCGGGACCACGCAGGACCGGCTCACCCCCACGCCGGTCGCGGGCGGGCTCGACTTCGTTCAGGTGAGCGCGGGGGAGGAGCACACCTGCGGGGTCGCCGATGACGGCACGGCCTACTGCTGGGGCGAGGGTGAGAACGGTCAGCTGGGCAATGGAACCACGCTGGACCGGCTCACCCCGACGCCGGTGGACGCCGTACTCACGTTTCGGCAGGTCAGCGTGGGCACGGATCACAGCTGCGCGGTGACCGCGGACGGCATGGCCTACTGCTGGGGCGAGGGCGAAAACGGGCAGCTGGGCAACGGTGCCAACCTCGATCGTTTGACGCCCATCCCGGTGAGCGGAGGACGCGAGTTCGTCCAGATCGCGGCCGGGGGGTCGCACACCTGCGCGCTCGCCTCCGGGGGCCAGGCGTTCTGCTGGGGTGCGGGGGGCGGCGGCCAGCTCGGTACGGGCACCACGGATGGCCGGCTCAGCCCACAGGCCGTGGTGAGCACCCTCTCTTTCGCCCAGATCAGTGCGGGCTTCGAGCACACGTGCGCACGCACCGGCGATGCCGCGGCGCCGGCTGAGCCGGGAGGTGAGGCCGACCCGTTCTGCTGGGGCGTCGGGGTCGATGGTCGCCTCGGAAACGGCACGACCAACACGCAGCTCACACCGCTCCGCGTCGTCAGATGAGCCAATCCGGCGCCGAGGAGTCCGATTCAGGGGCGGATGGTAGCGCTCCCCAAGCCAATCGACTGATCGGGGAGAAGAGCCCCTACCTGCTTCAGCACGCCTACAACCCGGTGGACTGGTATCCGTGGGGGGATGAGGCGTTCGGCGCGGCGGCGCGAGATGACAAGCCGATCTTCCTCTCGATCGGCTACTCCACTTGCCACTGGTGCCACGTCATGGAGCGCGAGTCCTTCGAAGATCCCGAGGTGGCCTCGCTTCTCAACGACGGTTTCGTGCCCGTCAAGGTGGACCGGGAGGAGCGGCCCGATGTGGACACGGTCTACATGACCGTGGCCCAGATGATGACGGGACACGGCGGCTGGCCGCTGACGGTCGTCATGACGCCGAGCAAGGATCCGTTCTTCGCGGGAACCTACTTCCCGAAACAATCTCGACACGGCAGGATCGGCATGCTCGACCTCCTCCCGCGGCTCTCCGAGCTGTGGAGAGAGCGGAGGAGTGAAGCGCTCAACTCGGCCGGTCAGATCGCCACCGCCCTGTGGCAGAGCGCTCACGGCGAAGTGCCGGGTGCGTCGGATCAGCCACCAGGCGCGACGGATGAGCTCGGGCGCCCGGCGCTCGACGAAGCTTTCCGGCAGCTGTCCCGCGTGTTCGATCCGCTGCAGGGTGGATTCGGGCGGGCGCCCAAGTTTCCCACGCCCCACAACCTCAGGTTTCTCCTCCGCTACTGGCGGCGGACCGGAGAACCGAAGGCGCTCGAGATGGTGGAGCAGACGCTGCGCGCCATGCGCCAGGGCGCGGTCTACGATCAGGCTGGGTTCGGATTCCACCGGTACTCGACGGATGCCCGCTGGATGGTGCCCCACTTCGAGAAGATGCTGTACGACCAGGCGCTGCTCGTGATGGCGTACGTCGAGGCCTTCCTGGCCACCGGGCAGCGCGTATATGCAGACGTGGCCGAGGAGGTCATCGAGTACGTCCTCCGGGACCTCAGAGATGTCGGAGGTGCGTTCCACTCGGCCGAGGACGCGGACAGCGAAGGCCGCGAGGGAAAGTTCTACGTCTGGACGGACGAGGAGCTCGGCGAGGTCCTGGACGCGGAAGACGCCCGGTTTGTCCGGAGCGTCTTCAACTTCGACCGACGCGGGAACTTCGCGGAGGAGGCGACCGGGCAGCGAACCGGCGAGAACGTGCTGCACGCGGGCCGTTCCTGGGTCGACTTGGCGGGGTCTCTCGGGATCTCGGAGGCGGAGCTCAAGGACCGCTGGAGCCGGATACGGAAGCGACTCCTCGCCGCTCGGGAGCGCCGAATCAGGCCCCAAAAAGACGACAAGGTCCTGGCGGACTGGAACGGCCTGATGATCGCCGCGCTCGCGCAGGCGGCTGCCGCGCTGGAGAGACCGGGATACCTGAGCGCGGCGCTGGAAGCCTGGGAGTTCGTCCGATCCGAGATGATCGACTCGGAGGGACGGTTGCTCCACCGGTATCGGGATGGAGAAGCGGCGATACCCGCCTTCGCCGATGACTACGCGTTCCTCATCTGGGGTCTTCTCGAGCTCTACGAGGCTTCCCTCGACCCTGAGCATCTTCGCGAGGCCCTGCGCCTCAACGGCGAGCTGCTTGAGCGCTTCTGGGACGACGAGCGCGCGGGACTCTACCAGACGGCGGCCGGGTCGGTCGAGCTACCTATACGGAGTCGGGAGATCTACGATGGAGCCGTTCCCTCGGCCAACTCGGTCGCGATGCTGAATCTGCTGCGGCTGGGTCGACTCACGGCCGACATGGAGCTGGACAACCGGGCGCTCGCGATCGAAGCCGCCTTCGCGGGGCGGGTGCGCCAGGTTCCTTCCGCACATACGCAGCTCCTGGCTGCGATCGACTTTCGGCTCGGGCCTTCCCGTGAGGTCGTGGTCGTCGGGGAGCCTGGAGGGTCCGATACCGAGGCTCTCCTGGAGGTGCTGAGAGGCCGGTTCGAGCCCAACACCGTCGTGCTCTTTCGGCCGGCCGGCGAGGCCGGCGACGAGGTCACTCGCCTGGCTCCGTTCACGGAGGAGATGCGGGAGATCGGCGGTCAGGCGACGGCGTACGTCTGTCGGGATTACGCTTGCGAGCGCCCCGTCGCCGCGCCGGCCGACCTGAAGGCGATGTTGGCGATCCCTATCGGTGACCGCTCAGCCAGCGACGAGAGATAGAGGCAGAGGCCGAGAGATAGAGACGAGACATGGAGACTGAGAGATGCGAGGCCGTTGGATGAGGAATCAGTCGAACTTGGGTCCCGTGACGAGGTGGCGAAAGCGCTCGAGATCGACAAGGCGTGCGGCGCTCGGGATCGCCTGGGCATCGGCGCTGATGGGCGGCGCAGCGGCTGTCGCCGCGCAGTCGATCGACGTCCCGAACGCCCGCAAAGGGGATGTGGTGGATGATTACCACGGCACGGAAGTCTCCGATCCGTACCGATGGCTGGAGGATACCGAGTCCGAGGAGACGGCGGCTTGGGTGGAGGCCGAGAACCTGGTGACGTTCTCGTTTCTGGATGGTATCCCCGAGCGAGAGATCATTCGCCAGCGGCTCACGGAGCTCTGGGATTACGAACGCTACGGCGTGCCCTTCAGCGAGGCGGGCCTCTACTTCTATTTCAAGAACGACGGACTGCAGAACCAGTCGGTGCTGTACGTCCAGGAGGGGCTCGGGCAAGAGGGGCGTGCGGTCCTCGATCCCAACGAGCTTTCCAAGGACGGCACCATAGCACTCACCACGGTTTCGGCCACCGAATCGGGGGAGTACCTCGGATACGGCACGGCTGCGGGCGGTTCCGACTGGCGGGAGTTCCACGTCCGCCGGGTCTCCGACGGGGTGGATCTGCCGGATCGCATCCGCTGGGTGAAGTTCTCGGGGCTGAGCTGGACGAAGGAGGGAAGCGGCTTCTTCTACTCGCGTTACCCCGAGGCGAGCGTCGAGGACAGCCTGCGGGGCCAGAATCGGAACCAGATGCTTTACTACCACCGCGTCGGCACCTCGCAGGACGCCGATCGCCTGATCTACAAACGGCCCGATCAGCCCGAATGGGGCTTCGGGGCCAGCGTGACGGATGACGGCCGCTATCTGGTCATCCGCGTGTCACACGGGACGGACCGGCGGGAGCGCATCTACTTCCAGGATCTCGGCGGCGGAGACAGCCCCCGGTTGGACGGAGAGGTCGTGCCGCTTCTCGACGACTTCGACGCCTCCTACGACTTCGTCGGCAACGTCGGCTCCGAATTCTACTTCGTCACAGATCTGGCTGCGCCGCGTCAGCGACTGATCGCCATCGACGTCGAGGCGCCGGCTCGCGAAAACTGGAGGGAGGTCCTGGCCGAGGGGGCAGACGTTCTCCAGAGCGCCTGGATCATCGCCGGACGGCTCGTCACGCGGTACCTGGTCGATGCCCACAGCCGCCTGAGGATCTTCGGACTGAACGGCACCCACGAGCGTGACCTCGAGCTCCCGACTCTGGGCACGGTGGGAAGCGTCAGCGGAGAGCCCGACGGAGCCGAGATGTTCTTCTCGTTCACCTCCTTCCTCTACCCGACGACGGTTTTTCGCTACGACTTCCAGACCGGCGAGACCGGAGTCTTCCGCCAGCCGGAGGTGGACTTCGACCCCGCCGAGTACGAGACCAAGCAGATCTTCTATCACTCGAAAGACGGCACCCGCGTGCCCATGTTCATCACCCACCGACGGGGTCTGCAGCTCGACGGCGCCAACCCGACCCTGCTGTATGGCTATGGCGGCTTCAACATCTCGCTCACTCCGAGTTTCTCGGTCTCCAACCTCGTGTGGCTCGAGATGGGTGGGGTCTACGCGGTGGCTAACCTTCGGGGCGGCGGGGAGTACGGTGATGCCTGGCACAAGGCGGGGATGAAGGAGAACAAGCAGAACGTGTTCGACGACTTCATCGCCGCTGCGGAATACCTGATCCGAGAGGGCTATACGTCGAAGGACAAGCTCGCGATCGCCGGCGGCTCCAACGGCGGGTTGCTGGTCGGAGCGGCCATGACGCAGCGTCCGGACCTGTTCGGCGCGGCTCTGCCCGCCGTAGGTGTCATGGACATGCTGCGCTTCCACAAGTTCACGATCGGTTGGGCGTGGAAGTCGGACTACGGCTCAGCGGACGACCCCGAGATGTTCGAGGTGCTGCACGCCTACTCGCCGTACCACAACCTGGCGCCAGACACCTGCTACCCGCCGACACTCGTCACGACGGCGGATCACGACGATCGCGTCGTGCCTGGGCACTCCTTCAAGTTCGCCGCGCGGTTGCAGGAGTATCAGGCGTGCGACCATCCGGTGCTGATCAGGATCGAATCGAAGGCGGGGCACGGGGCGGGGAAGCCGACGAGCAAACGAATCGAGGAGGCCGCGGACCGGTGGGCGTTTCTGGCCGAGATGCTGGGTTTGGAGATGTGAGCTCGCGGCCGGCCGATGCCGCTGTTCATCGACCGGCCGAATCCCGTTCCTCGCTGACCGGCCGGTTCGCCTGGTGGGATCCGGCTCAGCCGCCTGCCCTCTGCTCTCCGACGTAGATCACCCGCCAGATGCGGCCACCCTTGTCGTCGGCGATATACAGCGACCCGTCGGGACCCACGGCGAGCCCGGTTGGCCGGTGCAGAGCATCGCGAGGGCCGACCTCGGGGCCGGCGAAGCCATCGGCGAACACCTCGAACACGGCCGCCGGCTGCCCGTCCTCGTAGGGGAGAAAGACGACCTTGTAGCCGTCCTGAGGAAGCGGTGCGCGGTTCCACGAGCCGTGGAACGAGATGAAGGCACCGTTCCGATACCTCGCCGGGAACTGTTCGGCCGTGTAGAAGACGATCGCCTCTGGCGCCCAGTGTGCCGGGAAGGCGAACTCTGGGCCTTTCTTCTCGGCGCACCGACCGCTCTGCATGCCGTCCCCGCCGTACTCCGGAGCCAGAACCAGGCGCTCGAGCTCCGGGTCGTGATAGCAGTAGGGCCAGCCGAAGTCGTCACCGCGTCCGATCCGCACGAGCTCCTCGGACGGCTTGTTCGCGCCCTCTTCCTCCGTGAACAGTGCGGGCCAATTCTGGTGCAGCCGGTCCCTGCCGTGCTGGACCCCGACGACCTGGCCGCTCGGGTCGATGGTGAGCGCGAATGTGTTGCGAAGACCGGTGGCGTAGCGCTCGCCGTCCGCTTGGGTCTGTCCGGTTCGCCCCGCGTCGAAGCGCCAGATGCCAGCTTGTCTCTCGAGCTGGGGACATGGATCCTGACCGGGCGAGTCCTCGACCTCGCAGACGTTCGAGGGACTGCCCACGTTGACGAACAGGCTGCCATCGCGGTCGATGAGCGCCGATTTGGCCGCGTGCCGCCTCTGGGGTGGGAACCCGGAGACGATCGTGTCGGGTGGGCCGGCCGGCCCCAGCGTGCCGGGCTCGAACGGATAGCGGAGCACGGCGTCGTCGGCCGCGAAATAGATGAAGCCTTCCCACAGTGAGATCCCGGTGGCGCTGCTCTCGCCGAAGCGCTCCATCATGTCGGCCCGTCCGTCGCCATCGTTGTCGCGGAGCGCCAGCAGGCCGCCGTTCTCTCCCTCTCCACGGCGTCGCAGGGCGACCAGGATGTCTCCGTTCGGCGCGACGACGGGTTGGCCACCCAATATGAGCGCTCTAGGTTGCACGCGCACTGAAGAGGGGCGCAGCGACTCTCAACCAGCAAGCGAAGGTGCTCGATGAAGACGCGAACGTTTCCCTGGCTGCCGGTCTTGCTGGCAGCTGCCAGCCTGGTCGTCACGGCGGCCAGTCCGGTCGGCGCCCAGGTACCGACGCCCGAGTCGGTGATCGGCTGGGAGCCCGGGGCGGACTACAAGCTCGCCGACTACGGGCAGATCCAGGCCTACTTCGAGGCTCTGGATGCCGCGTCCGATCGCATTCGCGTCGAGAAGATCGGCGAATCGGCGGAGGGGCGCCCGCTCCTCCTCGCGATCATCTCCAGCGAGGCGAACATGCGTTCGCTGGAGCGGTACCGGGAGATCTCGAGGCGGTTGGCCCTGGCTGCCGATCTGACCGACGCCGAGGCACGCGCGCTCGCCGAAGAGGGGAAGGCGGTCGTCTGGATCGACGCCGGCATCCACGCCACGGAAGTGGCGGGCCCCCAGTTCTCGCCCGACTTCGCCTACCGGATGGTCACGAGCGAGGAGCCGGAGCTGCGCCGGATCCGCGATGAGGTCGTCATCCTCCACATGCCGGTGATGAACCCGGACGGTCTCGAGATCGTCGTGGACTGGTATCGGCGGAATCTCGGCACGCCGTACGAGACGGTCGGGCTCCCCGTTCTGTACCAGAAGTATGCGGGCCACGACAACAATCGGGACTGGTTCATGATCCTGCAGCCGGAGACCCGGGCCGTCGTACACCAGCTCTGGGAGGAGTGGGTTCCGCAGATCATCGTCAACCACCATCAGACGGCTCCATTCCCGGCCCGGATCTTCATCCCACCCTTCGCCGACCCCGTGAATCCGCACATCCCGCCTCTGGTGATAGCGGGTGTAAACCTGGTCGGCACGGCGATGCAGCAACGGTTCGCCGAGGAGGGAAAGCCCGGCGCCGTCTCGCGGGTCCGCTTCACCCAGTGGTGGAATGGGGGAGTGCGCACCGCGCCCTACTTCCACAACCAGGTCGGCATTCTCACCGAGGTGGCCCTGCACCGATACGCGTCCCCCAAGTACTACGAGCCCGACTCTCTCCCGAAGGCGTTCAGAGGCGGGAAGGCTGCCGATCGACCCAGCGTTTGGTACCCGGATCCGTGGAAAGGAGGGTGGTGGCGGATCGGTGACGCCGTCAGCTACTTCCTCACCGCGTCGATGGGGGTACTGGAGGCTGCGGCCGGCATGCGGGAGAGCTGGCTGTTCAACATCTACCAGATGGGGCGCGACGCGATCGAGCAGGGAGCCGAAAGCCCCTTTGCCTATCTGGTCGCGTTGGATCGCCAGCAGGATCCGAGCGAGGCGCTGGAGTTGCTGCGCGTCCTGAGCCTGGGAGGCATTCGGGTGGAGCGGGCCACGGCCGGCTTCACCGCGGCCGGGGAGAGCTTCGCCGCGGGCACGTTCGTGCTGCGCGCTGCTCAGCCCTACCGAGCGCACCTGGTGGACCTCATGGAGCCGCAGCAGTACCCGGACCGCCGGCAATATCCCGGCGGACCGCCGCTCATGCCTTACGACCTGACGGGCTGGACGCTTCCGCTCCAGATGGGCGTGAGCGTCACGCGGCTCGACGAGCCGGTCGAGATACAGCTGGAAGAAGTCGCGGAGCTGAGGCCGTCGCCGGGGAGCATCGCTGGGGACGCCTCCGAGTACCTTCTCGCTCCCGGATCGAATCTCGCCTACGTGGCCGTGAACCGGCTGGTGGACGCTGGAATCAGCGTCGGCCGGCTTGCGAGCCCGCATGGATCTGGAGAGGGAGACTTTCCGCCGGGGACCTTCGTCATACGAGCCACGGCGGACGATCTGCGTCCCTTGGCGGTCGATCTGGGCCTCGATTTCCGATCGGCGGAGCGCGGCCTTCTCGACTCCCCGGAGGTGATTCGCTTTCGCGCGCCAGCTGTCGGTCTCTATCGCAGCTGGGTGCCCAGCATGGACGAGGGATGGGCGCGATGGGTGCTCGAACGATACGGCTTTGACTTCACGACCCTGCGCGACGCGGACATCCGCGGCGGCGGACTGGAAGACCTCGATGCGATCCTGCTTCCGCACCAGTCGGCCGAGGACATCCTCAATGGACACACGTCGGGCACGATGCCCGAGGAGTACACCGGGGGCTTGGGGCTGGAAGGCGCGCTTCAGCTGAAGCGTTGGGTGGAGGCAGGTGGCACCCTGATCGCGGTCGACGGAGCGAGCGACTTCGTGATCGATGAGTTCGGGCTGCCGGTCCGCAACAGCGTCAAGGATGTATCGGCGGAAGCGCTCGCCGTGCCCGGTAGCCTGCTCCGTCTCGATGTGGATTCCGACGACCCTATCGGCTTCGGGATTCCGGAGGAGACGGCTGCGTCCTTCGTGAGCAGTCGGGCATTCGAAACCGTGGCCATGGCCGGTGACGAAGAGGGCGCGAAGGTCGAGCGCGAAGAGGTGGATGTGGCTGCCTGGTACGGCCAAGAGGATCTACTCCTCAGCGGCTGGGAGTTGGGAGCCGAGAGATACCTGGCCGGCCGACCTGCCGTGATGCGAGTGCGAGTCGGGGAAGGCCAGGTCGTGCTGATCGGATTCAGGAGCCACTTCCGAGGGCAGCCTCGTGCCACCTTCAAGCTGCTCTTCAACTCGATGCTCGCCGCGAGCTCGGAGGAGCCCGCCCCGGAGAACGTGGCGGAGAGCGAATAGTGCCGGAGCTCCGCAGCGCGTTCGAACAGATCTCGATCTGGGGTCTGCCGCTCACGTTCATCCTGGCCGGCGTCCTGTTCGGATACATGATCGAGCGGGTCTTTCTCCGCCGGCTCCGGGAGCTGAGCAAGGCTTCTCGCACGCGCTGGGACGACATCATCGTCGACGCGCTGCGGCATGCTCCCATGCTCTGGTTCGGTGCGCTGGGCGCTTACGCGGCCCTCCAGATGCTACCGCTGTCGCCGCAGGCGAGTCGTCTCCTTCGTCAACTGCTCGTCGTTCTCGTCCTCCTCTCCGTCACGGTGGTCGCGGCCCGCATCGTCGGAGAGGTGGTGAGCCAATACGCGCAGCGGACGCGCAGTCCGCTTCCGGCGTCCTCGCTCGTCACCAACATCTCCAAGCTCGTGATCATGATCGCGGGGGTCCTGCTCATCCTGCAGAACCTCGGCATATCGATCACGCCTCTCGTGACGGGCCTCGGCATCGGCGGTCTGGCGGTGGCCCTCGCGATTCAACCCACGCTGGCCAACCTGTTCTCGGGATTCCAGGTCATCGCCAGCGGACAGGTGAGGCGGGGCGACTACATCCGGCTCGACTCGGGTGAAGAGGGTCACGTCGTGGATGTGCACTGGAGGAACACGACGATCAGAGCGTTGCTCGACGATCACCAGGTCATCGTCCCCAACAGCCGATTGGGCGACTCCATCGTCACGAACTTCACGCTTCCGTACTCGTACCTGTGGACTCGGATCGATGTCGGCGTGCACTACGACAGCGACCTGGCGCACGTTGAGAGGGTAGCTCTGGAGATCGCCCGCGAGGTGGCGTCGCAGGTTCCAGGGGCACGTGCGGATCAGGAGCCGCTGATCCGATTCCGCGCGTTCGGCGACTCGAGCGTCAATTTCACCGTGTTTATCTCGACGACCGAGTTCGGCGAGCGTCTCCCGGTGCAGCACGAGTTCATCAAACGGCTGCACGCGCGCTTCGCCGAGGAGGGCATCGTGATCCCGTTCCCGATCCGTACGCTGCACCTGCCGGAGCCGCTCCGCATCGCGGAGCGCGCCACCCACGAGGGGAGCGCATGAGCGAGTTTTTCGAGAACGTGGTCTGGGGGAACACGGTCGGTCGCTGGTTGGCGGCGGTAGGAATCACGGTCGTCGTGTACGCCGCCCTCTGGCTGCTGGTGAGAATCGGCGTTCGCCGCCTGGGGGACCTCTCCACCCGCACCAAGACGGAGATCGACGACCTGGTCACGGGGATCCTGGAAAAGAGCCGACCGACCATTCTGCTCGTCATCGCGGCCTACGCCGGTACGCTGTCGCTCTCGCTCCCGCCCAGGCTCGCTAGTCTGTTCGGCCACGCGGCCTTCGTCGTCGCCGCCTTGCAGGTCGGGATCTGGCTTTCAGCCGCTCTTTCGTCGACCATCGATCTCCAACGTAAGAGGGCCATCGCGGAGGATCCGGGAAGCGCCACCGGGATGAGAGTGGTCGGCTACATCGGCAAGGCGGTCATCTGGGTCCTCGTCCTGTTGAGCGTGGCCGACAACGTCGGCGTGGACGTGACCGCCTTGGTGGCGAGCCTCGGTGTTGGCGGAATCGCCATCGCGCTTGCCGTTCAGAGCATCCTGGGAGACGTCTTCGCCTCTCTGTCCATCATCTTCGACAAGCCGTTTCTCATCGGTGACTTCGTCCGCGTCGGCGACTACACCGGATCCGTCGAGAACATCGGGATCAAGACGACGCGCCTGCGGAGTCTGTCCGGGGAGCAGCTGGTGATCTCGAACAGCGATATGCTCGGCAGCCGAATCCAGAACTACGGCCGAATGTATGAGCGCCGCGCTTCCTTCACGCTCGGCGTCACCTACGACACACCGCGGGAAAAGCTAGCGAGGATCCCGGACATGGTGCGGGAGGCCATCGAAGCACAGGAGGACGTCCGCTTCGATCGGGCGCACTTCAAGGAGTTCGGCGCGTACTCCCTGAACATCGACGCCGTGTACTACGTCCTGAGCCCCGAGTACGCTCGATACATGGACATCCAGCAGAGAATCAACCTCGAGATATCTCGGCGCTTCGAGGAGGAAGCCATCGATTTCGCGTACCCGACTCAGGTCGTGCACGTCAACCCCGCTCAGGGTGGGTCGGAGGCGCTGGCAGGTTGACCCTTTCCAGATCGCCGTTTATCCTACTGGGCTCGATCATTTTTGCCCCTCGCCGATCCGGGCGAGCGAGCCGTTTCCAACGCTGAGCTGACGGAAAAGATGCCGGAGCTTTCGGCCACCGCGAGCCCGCTGATGCTCCTCTCCGGGACCGCCAACCGCGAATTGGCGGAGCGGATCTCGCAGGAGCTGGGCAGACCGCTTTGTGATGTGACGATCAAGCGGTTCGCCGATGGGGAGATTTTCGTTCGGATCAACGAGAACGTCCGGGGCAGGGACGTTTTTCTGATTCAGCCGACCAGCCCGCCGGCGGCGAACATCCTGGAGCTGCTGATCCTGCTGGACGCGGCGAAGCGGGCCTCAGCCGCCCGGGTGACCGCCGTCGTGCCGTATTTCGGCTATGGCCGACAGGACCGAAAGGACCAGCCGCGCGTATCGATTGCGGCGAAGCTGATGGCGAACCTGATCACGGCGGCCGGCGCGGACCGGCTGCTGGGCGTCGATTTCCACCAGCATCAGATTCAGGGGTTCTTCGACATCCCGGTCGACCACCTCTACGCGGCTCCGGTGTTCATGGAGTGGTACAGGGACAAGGACCTGGCTGGCGATGCGGTGCTGGTTGCCCCCGATGTCGGTGCTGCCAAGATGACGCGTGGCTATGCGAAGAGGCTCGGCGTCGACATGGCGGTGATCGACAAGAGACGGCCGGGCCCCAACTTGGCGGAGGTCGTCAACGTGGTTGGCGAAGTGGAGGGGAAGCGCTGCCTCATTGCTGATGACATGATCGACACGGCCGGCACGACGGTCGGTGCGGTGCAGGCGCTTCGGGAGCGCGGCGCGAAGCAGATCTACGTGCTGGCGACGCATGCACTGTTCTCGGGCCCCGCCATCGAGCGCCTTCGCTCGCTGCCGATCGAGGAGATCGCCGTCACCGATACGATCCGGGTATCCGATGCGGCTCGCGAGGCGCTGGGCAACCTGAGAATCCTGTCCGTGGCCAGCTTGCTGGCGCACGCGATCGAGAGCACGCACTACAACCGCTCCGTGAGCTCGCTGTTCGTCTGAGGACGACCCCCGAGCTTGCATACGAAGTCATAAAGAGGACTCGATGACGAAGCAGATAACGCTGAAGGCGCAGCACAGAGACGAAAAAGGGAAGGCGAGGGCCCGCAAGCTGCGTCGAGAGGGCTCCGTGCCGGCGACCATGTACGGCCACGGATTCGAACCCGAGAGTCTGCGGCTCGACGAGCGAGAGTTCTCGCTGCTTCTGGGCCGAATCAGCGCCGGAAGCACACTCATCGACCTCGAGGTCGATGGCGCGCCCGCCCGGAAGGTCCTGATCCGTGAGGTACAGCGGCACCCCTGGCGACCCTCCATTCTCCACGTCGACTTCTTCCGCATCAACGTGGACGAAGAGATCAAGGTCTCGGTGCCGCTGCATCTGACAGGCGAGGCGACCGGCGTGAAGAACGAGGGCGGAATCCTCCAGCAGCATCGCTACGAGATTCAGATCTCGTGCCTCCCGACGGATATACCCGATGGATTCGAGATCGACGTCTCCGAATTGGAGATCGGGGACTCCCTCCTCGTTTCCGACGTGGATGTGGGCGGTATCACGGTGCTGGACGACCTGGACTCGTTCGTTGCCGCGGTGATCCCGCCGACCATCCTCGTCGTCGAGGAACCGGAGGAAGAGGAGGAGTTGGAGGGCGAGCTCGAGCCCGAGGTGATCGGCGAGGAGGAAGAGGGCGAGGACGTGGAAGCCGAGCCCGAGGAATCCTAGGCTCGTCGATTCCGCGGCCAGTTGAAGATCCTGCTCGCCTTGGGGAACCCCGGGGCCCGCTACAGAGACACGCGCCACAACGCAGGCTGGTGGTTGGCCGACCGGCTGTGCGTGTCCTGGTCTCTCCCGCCGTTCGATCCGCGCGACCTCGTCGCCTCTTCGGATGGGATCGTCGGCGAGGAAGCGGTGCGGATCGTCAAGCCTTTGACGTACGTGAACAGAAGCGGTTCCGTGCTCGAGGAGCTGTTGGCCGGTGCGGCGCTCCGGGTCGAGGACCTTATGGTGCTCGTGGACGATGTCTCCCTGGAGCCCGGCAGATTCCGGCTGCGAGCGCAGGGTTCGGCGGGAGGTCACAACGGCCTTGCCTCGATCGAGACCGCACTCGGAACGCGCGAGTACGCCAGGCTCCGCATCGGCGTCGGCCGGCCGCACGATTCGCGCATCGATCTCGCAGAGTGGGTGCTGGCGCCAATGGGTGACGCGGACGAGGAGTCTGTCCTTCTCGCCTTCGCCGAGATGGAGAATGCTCTCGAGTGCTGGATGGCCGAGGGGATAGAATACAGCATGAGTCGGTTCAATCGGGCTGCCGAGCCGGCGCTGTGAATGCGTTTCGGTCCGCACGCGCCGTGGGGAGCCCGGCACCCCACTCCGCCATTTGGCGGACGCGTGAGGGCCCCGACCGAGGGTTGGTTGAACGCGTCCGATACTCGGTTCGCAGGACGTTCGCCTCCTGAGACGCGGTGCGACGTGCAACGTCTGCCGGCCGGTGTCGGCGGTTGGACTTTTTGAGAGAGTGAGAAAGGAGCCGTAAGGTGATCGGATACACCGAGTGGGCGCTCGGGCTGGGTTTGATCGGCTTGATGTGCGCGTGGGCACTGTTCGCCTACGTTCGTCAGCAGCCGGCCGGGAGCGATGAGATGCGCGAGCTGGCCGAATCCATTTACACCGGCTCGATGGCGTTCCTGAAACGGGAATACTCGGTACTGATTCCCTTCGTCCTGCTCATCGCGCTGCTGCTCTACTTCGTCATCGGGTCCCGAACCGCGGCCGCGTACGTCTTCGGCGCCGCCAGCTCGATCCTCGCCGGCTTCTTCGGCATGCAGGCGGCCACGCGAGCGAACGTCCGAACGACCGAAGCCGCCCGTTCCGAGGGTCGGGGGAAGGCTCTGCGCGTAGCATTCAGCGGCGGAGCCGTCATGGGTCTCTCCGTCGCCAGTCTCGGCCTCGTCGGAATCGGCGCCGTGCTGCTGATCTTCCCGCCGGCGGAGAACGGCTTCGGGCCGTTCGCGGAGATCATCAGCGGCTTCGCCATGGGCGCTTCGTCGATTGCGCTCTTCGCGCGTGTCGGCGGTGGTATCTACACGAAGGCAGCCGATGTCGGCGCCGACCTCGTGGGCAAGGTGGAGGCGGGGATCCCGGAAGATGATCCTCGCAACCCGGCCACGATCGCCGACAACGTCGGCGACAATGTCGGAGATGTGGCTGGGATGGGGGCGGATATCTTCGAGTCGTATGTCGGTTCGGTCGTCGCGACGATCGTGATCGGCGCCACCAGTCCGCTCATCCTGGATACCCAACGGCTCCACGCAATCTCGCTTCCGATCCTCCTGATCATGGCGGGGCTCCTGGCCAGCGTCATCGGCGTGCTCGCCATGCGGGTGCTGGAGCGCGTCGGTCCGGCGGCCGCCCTTCGCAACACGACGTTCATCGCCGCGATCCTGTTCTGGGTGGTCTCCTGGTTCATTACCCTGAATCTGGACGTGTTCGCCGGCTCGACAGCGACGTTCTGGACGTTGATCGACGCCCGGGCCGGGCCCTTCTGGGCCATGCTCCTCGGCTCCCTTGTCGGGATCCTCATCGGATTGTCAACCGAGTACTACACGGCCGGACGGCCGGTTCGGAGCATCGCGGATGCCTCTCAGACCGGATCCGCGACCAACATCATCCGAGGGCTTGCCGTGGGGATGGAATCGACGGCGATTCCGGTGTTGCTGATCGCCACGTCGATCTACCTCGCTTACGGGTTCTCCGGCCTGTACGGAATCGGGATCGCGGCGGTCGGCATGCTGGCGACGGTCGGCGTGACGATGGCTGTCGACGCGTACGGGCCGATCGCGGACAACGCCGGCGGGATCAGCGAGATGAGCGGGCTTGGACCGTCGGTGCGCGCGATTACCGACGAGCTGGATGCCCTCGGCAACACGACGGCGGCCATCGGCAAAGGTTTCGCCATCGGCTCCGCGGCGCTCACAGCGCTGGCACTCTACTCGGCGTACGCCAACACGGTCGGCCTTCAGGACCTGGGGATAAACCTTCTCGACCCGCTGGTCGTGATCGGCCTGTTCATCGGCGGTGTGACCCCTTACCTGATCGCCGCTTTGACAATGACCGCCGTCGGCCGCGCCGCCGCCGGAATGGTCGAGGAAGTTCGGCGGCAGTTCAGCGAGATCGTTGGGCTCATGGAGGGTACCGCGAGGCCGGATTCCGCGCGGTGTGTGGACATCTCCACCAGGGCGGCACTGCGCGAAATGATCTTGCCAGGCCTGACGGCGATCATGGCTCCGATCATCGTGGGCTACTTCCTCGGCCCCGCCGCGCTCGGCGGCCTGTTGGCCGGCGCCACGATCAGCGGCGTGCTCCTGGCGCTGTTCATGGCGAACGCCGGGGGAGCGTGGGACAACGCCAAGAAGCTGATCGAGGCGGGTGCTTACGGGGGGAAGGGTTCCGAGCCGCACAAGGCGGCGGTTGTTGGAGACACCGTGGGTGATCCTTTTAAGGACACCTCCGGCCCATCGATGAACATCGTCATCAAGCTGATCAGCGTCGTGGCGCTCGTGCTGGCTCCATGGTTTGCGAGGGTGCACGGCTCCCTGGGGTCGACGCTGGAAACGAACGACGCGCTCGGATGGCTCATGGATGCAATTCGGCTGTTCGGCTAGGGACCCGTACTCATGATCGGATCGGCCGCGTTACGGAGCGCCGAACCCGCGCGGCTTGATATGGAAGAAGAGTCCGGATAGGTTGGCCGCCCCGCTAACACGGTGGGACCGGATCCAACGAGACCGTCCAGTCCTCCTGCCCCGGATGCCGGGGCCGATCGAGACCGAAGGAGAGACAGTATGAACAAGTACGAGATCGTATACATCTTCCGCTCCTCGCTCACCTCCGAGGAGCTCGATGCGAAGCTCCAGAACTTCCACGCGCTGCTCACCCGGGATGCAGGACAGATCTCTGCCGTCGAGCATTGGGGCAAGCGCCAGCTCGCCTATCCGATCAATAAAGAGCGCAACGGCTACTACATCGTGGCCCAGTTCGAGACCGAGCCCGCCTCGCTCCCGGACTTTGAGAGGATCCTCAAGCTGGATGATCAGATCCTGAGGTATCTGATCGTGCTGTCGGAGGGTGAGCTGCCGATCCCGCCTTCCATGCGTCGAGAGTCGCATGACCGACGCGGGGCTGGCTACGGCGCGCCCGAGCGCGAGTCGGACGACGAGGACGACGAGGACGACGAGGACGATGCGGACGACGAGGACGACGCAGACGGCGAGGATGACGCAGACGGCGAGGATGACGCAGACGCTGATGACGAGAACGAGCTTGAGTCCGGAGTCGCGGCCGAGGAAGCGCCCGAAGAGGAGCGACCACCGACCGATGCTGGGGCGGACGCGGAGGATCTCGCGGCTCCCGTAGGCGAGGCCGAAGAAGCCGACGAAGCTGAGGAGAGGAGCTCGTCCGATGCCTAGACTGAAGAAAGTGTGCAAGCTCTGCGAGCGTCAGATCTCGCAGGTGGATTACAAGGACGAGCACCTGCTCAGTCGCTTCATCACGGATCGTGGGAAGATCCTGCCTCGCCGCGCGACGGGGTCCTGCGCTCGGCATCAACGCCAGATCGCTCTGGCGATCAAGCGGGCGCGATACCTCGCCCTCCTTCCCTACATCCGCGATTACCACTGAGCCTCACTCGGGATCGTGGACTCTTCGCGGGGCCGGTGGGCGCTCGCGCGCATCGCGGCCCTTCTGCTGGCCGTGGCACTGCTCTCGCCGGTAAGCCCGTTTCTACTGGTATCCGTCCCGCTGGCCGTGCTTCTTCTGGCATTTCGGTCCCGACGACTGTCATCGGCGCTCCTGGCCGCGGGGCTGGCATGGCTGGCGTTCACGCCGACGGGCGAGGCCATGACGCCGCTTTGGTATGGGGAGCGCGCCTGGACGCTCATCACGGCCGGCGCGTTCGTCGGGGCCACGCTGCTGTGGCCTCGGGCGCGCCTTGCAATAAGGGCGATCGCCGCCGTCGCCTTCGGCTTCTTGGCGTTCGGTCTGTTCGGCCTCATTCGGCCGGAGGCGTTGTCGAGGCTCGACTGGTGGATGGCCTCGGAGCTGCGCTGGACGTCGCACGTTGTTGCGAGTTGGCTGACAGGAGCGGAGGCCGACAGCTTTCTGGGAGTGATCTCGACGAGGCTTGGAGAGATAGTCGAGCTCCAGATCACTCTCTATCCATCGCTGCTTGCCCTGGCGACCCTGGCGGCGTTGGGGGTGGCCTGGTCCGTCTCGGTTCGACTGGCCGGATCCGAGGCTGCGGTTGGTCCTCTGCGGGAGTTCGGCTTCAGCGATCACTTCATCTGGGTGGCGATCGGGGGGTTGCTGCTCCTTCTCTTACCGATCGGGCAGCTCGCAGCACGGATCGGCGAAAACGCGCTGGCGTTCATGGGAGGACTGTATGTGCTTCGCGGCGTGGCCGTGCTCGCCTGGATCGTGCCCGCCGCGGCCGTCTCCTCATGGTCAGCTCTCTTCCTGGCGATGGCGGCCCTGCTCTTCTACCCGATCTTGATAGCTTTCACTCTTGTATTGGGGGTGAGTGACACATGGCTCCATCTCAGGACGAGGTTTCGCGGATCGGAAGGCTCTCACGGTAGTAATTAAGCAAACAGGCAGGCAAACGGTGCGGATACCATGACGCAAGTGATACTCAGGACGGATGTCGCGGACCTCGGCAGGGCCGGAGAGGTCGTCGATGTGAAGCCCGGCTACGCCCGGAACTACCTGATCCCGCAGGGACTCGCCTACTCGGCCTCCGAGAGCAACGTGCGCCGGCTCGAGGGCGAGCGCCAGCAAGCGCAGTTGAGCATGGATCGACAGAGGGACAGGGCGGAACACCTGGCGACGGAGCTGGAAGGGCGGTCCGTATCCTTCAAGGTCAAGGCCGGCGAGGAGGGCAGGCTGTTCGGCTCGGTCACGACCGGGGACATCGCCGAGCAGCTCACCAGCGAGGGCGTCACGATCGACCGGCGGGACATCATGCTGGAAGAGCCGATCAAGGAGCTGGGCGTCTTCCGAGTGCCGGTGCGTCTGCACGCGGATGTACGGCCCGAGTTGACGGTCTGGGTGGTCGCCGAGGAGTGACGCGGCTGATGGCCCGGGCTTGGTAGCTCCCGCGCCCATCCCGACACCGCTCGAGGAGCGCCTTGCCACTCTGGTCGGGAGCGAGGGAGCGGTTCCGGCCGAGCTGTCCCTGCTGACGGTGGCGGCGCTCGAGCGCAACGCGCGCGTCGGGCTCGTCCTGGATCTCCGCCAGCTGTCCGACGCGACCGACTACTTCGTTATCGTTTCAGGGGACTCGGACGTGCATACCCGAGCCATCGCCGACAACGTACTTCAACACGCGCGCCGGCACGGGGTCCGGCCGGCGGGCATCGAAGGGCAGGCGGCCGGACGTTGGATCCTGATCGACTTCATCAACGTGGTGCTCCACGTATTCTTGCCCGCCGTACGCGATTTCTATCAGCTCGAACGCCTGTGGGGGGATGCGCCGCAGGTCTCCCTCGAGGACCTCTGAGGATGAGACGAACCTCCGGCCGACACGCCTTCGTTAGGGCCTGCGCGGCGTGTTCCATCTTGGCCACGATCTCGGCATGCGGCACTCAGGGTGACGATGCGGCAACGGATCGGGCTCACGCCGCCGAGAGCCTGGTTGTCGGGGACTGGTTGGCCGAGACCGGGCTGCTCGCGCTTAGCCGCTCGGGCGATCGTCCCGAGCTTCGCGCGGCAGCCGATCCATCCCTGGTCTTATGGAGGCGAGAGGACCGTCTTCCCGCGATCGAGACCGTTGACGAGATCGGTCCGCGATCGCTCGTGTTCAGCACGCCACGTGGAGCGGCCTATCGCTGGGATCTGGAAAAGGAGCGGGCGGTCGCCCTGGACGACGTCGAGCCGGGTGCCGACTGGAGTGCGATCGACGGTGCCGTCGCCTTTTGGGTCGACGATCGCATCGTCGTCTCGGATGAAGCCGGTGAGCGGAAGTACAAGGCCCCGGCTCCGGTGGTCTGGGCGGCCCCGGCGCCGGACGGAGGCGTCGTGGCGCTCGTTCGGGGCGAGAGTGGTCCGGTCCTGTTCACCCTGACCGAAAGCTCCGAGATCTTCGCGGAGGCCGCCTTGGCGGTCCAGGCGCCCGGCCACGTGACGGCGTGGGGAAGAAACGTCCTGTTTGCTGCCGCGGATGGTCGGGAGGTCGTCATCGTCCGTGTCCCCGGACTCGAAGAGGTGGGGCGGCAGGAGTTCGGTCGCCCGCTGAGCGCGCTCGCGATCTCCGGCTCGTCGCACGAGTTCTACGTGGCTCACTCGGGTGGCCGGATCGAAGCGATAAACCGGATGAGCGGAAACCGTCGGGAGCTGGCCAGGCTTCCCGGTGAGGTCAGCGAGCTGCGCCCGGGCATCTTCGGCCAGCAGCTGCTAGCGGCGGGATCGGAGGGCGTTTACCGGGTGTCGCTGAGCGGCGCTCCGCCCGTCCGCCTGCCGGTCGACTGGAGAGCCGATCTACCGCTCGGCCTGCCAAGCGGCGACGTCCTGGCTGTTCGTGGCGACTCACTTTACGTGGCTCGGCTGCGCGGCGTCGCGAGTGCGGAGGTAGTCCTCGAGGCCGCCGACGGTCCCGCTGGGGCCTGGTGGCTGCCGGTGCGCTGGAACCCGTCGTCGGTGCAGCTCGCCGCGGGTGGAGGTCCGGACGACAGGGGCGCGCCTGCGGGCGGTTCACCGGCCGACTCGGCGACACCCGGAGGCGAGTCGGAGGAAGCGGGGACGCCCGCAGACGGTCAAGCTGATGTGCAGGGTGACACGATCGGAGCCGGAGAGGTCGATACGGGATTGGCCGAGGCGGCTCCGGCCGATTCGCTCGGCCTCTCCTTTTCAGCTCCCGCGGCGGGGTACTATGCGGTCGCCGTGGCTTCGCGCACGGCGAGCGGGGTGATCGAGCTCGTGGGGGCGCTGGCGCGTAGCGGTTACCCGACAGCCGTCCAGAGGCGGCGCGATGACGGCGGTGAGATGTGGTACCGAGCTCTCGTTGGACCGTATCCGATCCGGGAGAGGGCTGAAGCCTCCGCCCGCCAGCTCCGCCGCGAGCGCGAGCTGGATGCTTGGGTCCTCGAGGTCACCGCCGGGACCGAGGGGGAACTGCTGCCCGATTCGCGTTAAGTTGAGGCCGTGGCTTCCGAGCGAGAAGGTGGGTTGAGGGCGGCGATTCGGCTTCCGGTCGATGCACGGATTGTGGCCCTTCTGGCGGATGGAGGACCGGAGCTGTCCCGGGCCGTCGTGGAGGTGGCGACGGGAATCGCGGAACAGAGAGGCCGGACCCTCGTGCTGGGGCTCGGCGCCGTCGGGAAGGCGCTGGACGAGGGATTGGGTACCGCCGACTCCCCCGGCCTGGCCGAGGTCCTCCTCGGCGAGGCGAAGCTCACCGATGTCACGCACCGCTCCCCCGAGCGACGCTTCCTGTACCTGCCCCTCGGCGCCTCATCGGATCCCCCTCCGCCTTCCGGCATCCGTTCGCTTATCGAGCAGGTTCGGACGGCCGGCGGCACGCTACTCCTGGTCATGCCCCGCGATCGCGGCGGACTGCCGCCCGACTGGTTCGACATGGATCTGGAGATCGGCCAGCTGACCGATCCACTCTCGCCGCCGGCAGGCCCGGATTCGCCGGCGGCTGACGCGATGCCTCCGCGAGAGGTGACCGAGGGCTCGGTGCCCGAGGCCGCGATGCCGGCGGTAGCGATGCCGGCGGAGGAGATGCTCGAGCAGGGCCGTTGGGGGCGGCACAGGCTGAAGCAGCAGCTGCCGCTGCCGCGATTTGCCGTCGCCGGTACCGCGCTCGTCGCCCTCCTGGCCGGCTGGTGGCTCCTCGCCCGCACGGTGACGCATTCCTCTACCGAGAACTCCCTCCCGGCTGCCGCGGTGTCGACCGAGGCGATCGATGTGGGGGCCGCAGGAGGGGACGGCGGCGCGTCTACGGAGGACGAGGCCAAGCCGTCGGCGGCGGGGGAAGGTGGCAGCAGCGAGGGCGACGATGACGGGGTCCAACCGACGGCTGTAGCTGAGGGGGCCGGACACGAGTTGCGGTTCTCCGTCTTGGTTGCCAGTTACGCCAGGTCCACGGACGCGTTCACGCGTGCACGAAGAGTCTCCGATGGCTCGATCCTGTTCTTCGTAGTCCCGACTGAGGTGCGGGGAACGACCTATCACCGCCTGTTTGCGGGTGCCCTTGCGACACGCGATTCCGCCCGCGCTCTCATGGGTGAGCTGATGGGACGCGGCATCAAGGAGGCCATCAGCGATTGGGACATACGGCCGGCGTCTCTCGGCTACCTTCTGTCCGTGCACGCGAGCCGCGAGGCGGCCGAGGCGGCCGAGAGGGAGCTGCTGGAGAGCGGGATCTGGGCCTACACGATCCCGCTGGTGGCGGCGGACGATACCGTCTATCAGGTTTACGCCGGCGCGTACGAGCGCCGCGAAGCTGCCGCGGTGCTGCGTAGGCAGCTCATGGAAGCCGGCGTGGACGCCGAACTTGTCCTCAGACGAGGAGAGCCGCGTTGAAGATCAAGTCCCTCACCCTCCACGGCTTCAAATCCTTCGCAGACCAGACCAAGCTCGATTTCCACGACGGGATCACGGCGATCGTCGGCCCGAACGGATGCGGCAAGTCGAACATCTCGGATTCAATTCGCTGGGTGCTTGGAGAGCAGCGCCCCACGGTGATCCGTGGCAGCCGCATGGATGAAGCGATCTTCGTGGGGACCGAGCAGCGACGTCCGATCCACCGGGCGGAGGTCTCCCTGCTCCTCAGCAACGAAGAGGGCAAGCTCGCCG
>JARRMU010000033.1:0-17506 GCA_037385645.1 Gemmatimonadales bacterium | reverse complement strand
GTCCGGGCGCACCGAGCTCCACGAGTTGCAACTGGACCTGACTAGGCTGGAGTCCGAGGCGTCGGCCACGACGGACCGTCTCAAGCAGATGGAGCTGCGCCTCGAAGAGGTACAGGCCCTGCGAGGCCGGCTCGAATCGGAGCGCGAAGAGAGGACCGAATTCGCCGCGGAGCTGGTCCGAAGCGCGGAGGAGCGAGAGGAGAGCATGGCCTCGCTTCTCGAAGAGCGGTCCAGCCTCGAGGAGCAGCTTGGCCAGACCGATGAGGAGCTACGCGCGCTTCACCAAGCGGCGGACGAGGAGGAGGCGAGGGTACGGGAGGTGAGGCGTGCCGAGCGAGAGCACTCCGAGCGACGACATGCGCTGGAGCTGGAGCTCGCGGAACAGCGGGCGCGCCGGTCAGGCATCCGCGAGCGGCTCGAGGCGGAGTGGGAGGAGGAGTACGAAACCCTGGCCCGTCGCGTCGAGGCACCGGAGGAAGGGACGCTGGATGAGTGGGCGGAGGCGCTCGAAGCGCTGCGCGGCCGGATTCGCAAACTCGGTCCCGTCAATCCACTGGCGGCCCAGGAGTACGAGGAGGAACGGGAGAGGCTCACCTTTCTCGAAGAGCAGAGGGCTGATCTGACGAAGGCTCGGGACGATCTTCAGGCTTCGATTCGCCGGATCAACCAGGCGGCGGCGGAGGCCTTTCTCGAGTCCTTCCAGGAGATCCGCGAGAACTTCAAGCGCACCTTCGGCACCCTGTTCGAGGGGGGCGAATGTGATCTCTGGTTGGACCCGGAGGACCCGCTGGATTCACCGATCGAGATCTCGGCGGCTCCGGGCGGTAAGCGAACACAGCGGATCCACCTGCTCTCCGGGGGCGAGCGGGCCCTCACCGCCCTCTCGCTACTGTTCGCTATCTACCTCGCCAAGCCGAGCCCGTTCTGCGTCATGGATGAGGTCGACGCCCCGCTGGATGAGGCGAACATCGGACGTTTCATTCGCATGCTAGAGGAGTTCAAGAACGAGACGCAGTTCGTCGTGATCACCCACAACGCGCGGACGATCGAGGCGGCGGACTGGATATACGGTGTCACGATGCAGGAACCCGGCGTCTCCTCCATCGTGGGCGTGGAGTTCGCCGACCTGCCCAGCGGCCAGGTCGCCTGAGGCACGGGGCATCCCGAAACCTGCCATGAGGTTGGTGGCCGTAGGCACCGGCACCGTCGTGCCCGAGGGCGACCGCGGCGGCAGCTGCTTCTACCTGGAGGCCAACGATTCCAGGCTGTTGATCGACTGCGGTCCCGGCGCCGTGCAGGGGCTCGCCAGGTGGGATATTCCGTGGCAAGGCATCACCGACCTTGTCATCACCCACTTCCACGCGGACCACATCGGGGCGCTTCCGGGCCTCTTCTTCACCCTGAGGCACGGTACGGGGGCCGAGCGTACCGAGCCTCTGACCGTGTGGGGGCCGCCGGGCACGCGTCGTCTGTTCTCGAGGCTGGCAGCCGCGGTGGGCGACTACATGCTGCACCCGGGCTTTCCCGTCCGGATTGACGAGCTCCAGGAAGGCATCGGGCGGACGACGGAAGGCGGCGTCGAGCTCTCCGTTCGCTCCACGGCCCACACGGAAGAGAGCCACGCCGTGCGGGTTGAGGGACCCGACGGGGCGGTCGGGTACACGGGCGACACCGGGCTCCAGGAGGGCGAAGCTCACGAGCTTGGCTGCTTCCTGGGCGGATTGGACGTCCTGATTGCGGAGTGTTCACTAGCGGATCACGAGGTCGGCGACAACCACCTTTCGCCCAGCCGGCTCGCCTCGCTGGCGACGGCAGCGAATCCCGGCCTCCTGTGGGTCACCCACGTATACCCTCACGTTCGGGATCGCGACGACGTTGCGGAGCTCATATCGGAGGCTGGCTACGGCGGCCCTGTCCGCGTTTTGAACGACGGCGACCGCTGGGGCGGCGAGACCGGTGAGAGTTGACGAACGGATGAGCTCCCACGTGAGGTTTGTGCTCGTGGCCGTCTTGCGAGAAGTTGAGCGGGCCCCGGCCAGGCGTTCTGGCGGGGTGCCCGGCACCAAGGCGGAGTCCTGAGCGATGTTGATCGTCATGAAGCACGGAGCGAGCGAGGAAGAGATCGCCGCCGTCGTGCGCACCATAGAAGAGATGGGTTACGGCGCCGAACCGATTCCGGGGAGACGTCGCACGGCGGTAGCGCTGGTTGGGAACGACGGTCGGATCGATCCGGGTCAGCTGGACTCGCTGCCGGGGGTGTTTCGGGTCATCCACATCTCCCCGCCATACCGGCGGGCAAGTCGCGACTGGCATCCCGACAACACGGTCATCCGGCTCGCCAACGGGGCGTGCTTCGGGGCGGGCGACGTCGTGCTGATCGCCGGGCCGTGCGCCGTCGAGTCGGAGGAGCAGATTCTCGATACGGCGCGGCGAGTCCGGGCCGCCGGAGCCGCGGTTCTGCGAGGTGGTGCGTTCAAGCCCAGGACCTCCCCCTACTCCTTCCAGGGGCTGGGAGAGCAAGGACTCCGCCTGCTCACGCTTGCCCGCGAAGAGACCGGGCTGGCTGTGGTAACCGAGGTACTGGACACGGAAAGCGTGGAAATCGTTGCCGAGCACGCCGATATCCTGCAGATCGGTGCCCGCAACATGCAGAACTATGCCCTCCTCCGAGCCGTCGGCCGAGCCGACCGGCCGGTCCTGTTGAAACGCGGCATGGGTGCGTCGGTGGAGGAGATGCTTCTCTCCGCCGAGTACGTGCTTCTGGAAGGCGAATCGCGCGTGATCCTTTGCGAGCGCGGCATCCGCTCCTTCGACTCCCACTCGCGAAATCTGCTCGACCTGACGGCGATCCCCACCGTGAAGGAGCTCTCCCATCTACCGATCATCGCGGACCCGAGTCACGGCACTGGGAGCCGCGGCAAGGTCTCGCCGATGGCACGCGCCGCGATCGCGGCCGGCGCGGACGGCGTGATGGTAGAGGTTCACCCGATGCCGGCCGAGGCCGTGTCGGACGGTGCCCAGTCGCTCACGCCCGATGAGTTCGATATGCTGAGCTTGCAGCTGCGGTTGATCGCCCAGGCGATCGGTCGCGACTTTGCCCAACCCGCGCGGCCCGCGGCCGTGGCTGGAGCCTGAAGCGACGGCCTCGTCGACCTCCTCCTCCTCGAAGCCCCTCCCCGAAGCCGCCCGCCTGGCGTGGCGGGGCGAGAACATCGCCGCCGGATATCTGGAGTCTCGGGGCTTCGAGATCCTGGCTCGCAACTGGCGCACGGGGCGCCGGGAGCTCGATATCGTGGCGCTGGATGGGAGGGTGGTGGCCTTTGTCGAAGTAAAGACTCGCAGCGGTGGGCCGCAACATCCGCTGGAGGCGATAACCCGGGCCAAGCGACGGGAGGTGCGCAGGGCTGCGGCAGCCTGGATCCGTGAACATCCCGGACTGGGCGAGGAGTTTCGCTTCGACGCAGTGGCGGTGCGGTTCGAGGAGGGATCCCAGCCTACCGTCGATCACGTCCGCAACGCGTTCTTCGGCGAGGACACCTGACCAGGCTTGATCGCTCGAGCGGCTCACGCGGAGTTGATTCGGTTTCTCGCCGGGTCTAGCTTCTTTCCGCCCCAGGCCCCGTGGGGCGTGAGCGCGTGAACCCCGTCAGGGCCGTGAAGGCAGCAGCGGTAAGCGCGGGAGCGTCGCCACGGACCGCCTGGGGTTTTTTGCTCTGGTCACAGGGGCTCGCCCCGTCTTTCGACCCGTTCCCCGCGATCGTACCTTGGGGCCGATGCACCACACCGCACTCGCCAGAAAGCACCGACCTCGCCAGTTCACCGAGCTTGTAGGCCAACAGCACGTCAGTGCCACGATCCGGTCTGCCGTGGACGGCGGCCGGGTTGCTCACGCCTATCTCTTCTGCGGACCGCGGGGCGTCGGAAAGACGACCGCTGCACGCTTGCTCGCGATGGCCCTCAACTGCGAGTCGGCGCAGGACGGTGAGCCCTGCGGGGAGTGCGCGTCTTGCCAGCGGATCTGGGCGGGACAGGCCTCGCTCGACGTCGTGGAGATCGACGCCGCCTCCCACCGAGGCGTCGACGATGCCAGGGATCTAAGGGAACGGGCGATGTACGCGCCTTCCGACGAGCATCGCTTCAAGGTGTATATCGTCGACGAGGCGCACATGCTCACGCGCGAGGCCTGGAATGCGCTCCTGAAGATCCTGGAGGAGCCTCCACCGCGCGTAATCTTCGTCTTCGCCACCACCGAGCCGCATAAGATCAGAAACACCGCGGCGCCGGTCCTCTCCCGCTGTCAGAGGTTCGACTTCCGCCGGGTACCCGTGTCAGAGATCATCGGGAGGCTCCGGGAGGTCGTGGGTCGCGAAGGCGTCGCCGCCGAGGATGCAGCGCTCCTCTCCATCGCGCGCCGAGCCGAGGGAGGGATGCGGGACGCGCTCTCGCTTCTTGACCAGGTGCTCTCTCTCGGCGAGCGGGTGGAGGTCGATGAAGTCCGCCGCATGCTGGGGCTCGTGGACGAAGAGCGCTATCTCGAGTTCCTCAATGCCGTGTCGGATTGTGACCGCGCTGCCGTATTTCCTTTTGTCCGCGCGCTGCTGGACGACGGCTACGACGCGTCGGAGTTCGTTCGCGGCTTGGCCGAGAGCTTGAGGACGCTCCTCATTCTGCGAGCCGATCCCGAGAGCGCCTCGCTGGAGATCCTTCCCGATAGCCGGAAGCGATTCGTCGCGATGGCGGCGCGCTTCGAGGAAGTCGATCTCCTGCGGCTCCTGGTCGCGGTCACCGACTTCGAGGCGCGTGGCGGGCTGGGTCGGAGTGGTCACGAGCGGGTGCAGCTCGAAGTGTTGCTGCTTCGGCTCGTCGCCATGGATTCGACGGTCGAGCTCCAGGCGCTGCTCGATGCGGTCGGCGCCGGTCCACCCCCTCGGCCGGATACGAAGGAAGAGTCGGCCGAGCACCCCGAGTCCGAGAACGAGCCTCGTCCCGAGGCCCGGCCGCCGTTGAAGAGCCGATCCGCGCCGGCATCGCCTGCGCCGCGGAAGGCCCGACCGCGGCCCGAGCCCGAGGCCCCGCCGGTCACGGCAGAGACCGACTCGCGGACGGGTCCCGCAGGAACCGCCACCGCGCTGCGCGACGTATGGAAGGAGGTCCTCGAGGGGACGACCGAGCTGGGAGGTCAGGCTCTGGCCCTGCGAGGGGTACGGCCCGTCGAAGTCGACGGTCAGGTTCTGGTGCTGGAGGTTCCGCCCGGCCTACGCGCGGATCTCGAGGCGTTCCTCTCGGACATGGGGCGCTCCGGGGCGTTTCGGGGCACGCTGGCGACCCGCCTGGGTCAGGACGCTGACGTGTTCTCGATCCGGCTCGAGGAGAACCGGAGGACGGAGAGGTTTACGGCGCGGAATACCCGCCAGCAGCGCGTCGATGAGATGGTGGCCTTGGATCCCGCGCTGCGAGATGCGGTAGAAAAGCTAGATCTCACCTTGAAGGAGTGACTCGGTGGATAGTCTGGGAAATCTGCAACAGCTGTTTCAACTCGGTCAGCAGATGCAGACGCGGCTGGCCGACCTGAACGATCGACTGGAGAAGGAGACGCTCGGCGCCACGAGCGGCGGGGGAATGGTGGAGGTCAGCGCGGATGGCCGCGGGAACGTGCGCCGACTGAAGCTCGACCCGGCCGTGGTAGATCCCGAGGACGTCGAGATGCTGGAAGACCTCATCCTGGCGGCGATCTCCGAGGTCCAGCGGCGGGCCAGGGAGACGATGGAGAAGGAGATGAAGGAGGCCGCCGGCGGCCTCCCGATCTCGAACGTCGCGGGCCTGTTCGGCGGCTGATTGCACCGATGCCCGCCATCGAAGAGCTGATCACCGAGTTCAGCCGCCTGCCAGGCATCGGCCGCAAGACAGCGCAACGCCTGACGTACCACTTGATGAAGAGCTCGCCGACGGAGACACGCCGCTTGGCCGGGGCGCTCGTCCGTGTGGCTGACGAGGTGAGAACCTGCAGTCGGTGCGCCAACCTCAGTGATCGGGATCCGTGCGAGTACTGCGGCGACCCGAGACGGGCTTCCGAGCAGCTGTGCGTCGTCGAGGAAGCCTCCGACATCGCGGCGATCGAGAGCTCGGGAAACTACCGCGGCCTCTACCACGTGTTGGGCGGGAGACTTTCTCCGCTCGACGGGATCGGGCCCGAGCAGCTGAACATTTCCGAGCTGCTCTCGCGTCTGCGCGACGGGGTGCGCGAGGTGATCGTGGCCACGAACCCGAGCGTCGAGGGCGAGGCGACGGCGACGTACCTGCATCGAATCGTGTCGCCCCTGGAGGATGTGACGGTCACGCGGCTTGCCCGTGGTTTGCCGGTGGGCGGAGACCTGGAATACGCGGACGGGGTTACGATAGCCGAAGCGTTCGCGGGACGGAGGGAGATGTGATGTGCGGGTCGTGACGGAACGGGTGCCATCGCGCGCGCTGAAGGTGACGGGATTCGTATTGCTCGGAGCGGCGACGGCCGCCTTGATCGGCGTGCTTCTGGCGCGAGACCAGATGGTCAGACACCGAAGAGGTCTGTTCAGTCCTCATCCGCTGCGGCGGCTGGCGGCGCTGGGGTACCTCCGATCGTATCCGAACGTCGACAACGTCCTCCTGCTGCGTGACTACCTCGCGTGGGAGCAACGGCCGATGCTTCGGAAGAGGGCATCGGCGGTCCTGGAAGACATGGAGAGCCAGCTGACCGGATCTCGGTTGGCGGAAGGGACCTAGCAAATCGACGTGACGGCCGATCGGCCGGTGAGCATTTGATGTCGGTCAACCTCCCGAACACGATCACGTCCATCCGAGTCGCGCTTGCGCCGGTGGTGGCCATCCTCCTGCTACAACAGACATTTCAGCCCCGCTTGCTGGCCTTCCTCGTCTTCTTGCTCGCCGGTATCTCCGATCTCTGGGATGGGCAGCTCGCCCGCCGCCGCGAGCAGATCACGGACTTCGGCAAGATCGTCGATCCGGTCGCCGACAAGCTTCTCGTTCTCGCGACGCTCCTGCCTCTCTACTGGATCGCCCTCTCCGACCCCGAGCTGCTGCCGATTCCCTTGTATGGCGGACTCCCGCTCTGGACGATCATCATCCTGCTCGGGCGTGAGGTCGTGATCACCACCTTGAGGTTCGTCGCCGCCAAGCGCGGCACGGTGGTCCCGGCCAGCTCCGTTGGAAAGCGCAAGGCGCTGGCACAGAACGTCTTCGTCGGCTCGGCCATTCTCCTCGTCGCGTTGCGTACCGGCGCGCATGCCAGTGGGTGGTCCGGCCCGTCTTGGGAGGGCTTCCAGCACGTACATCAGTGGTTTACCACCATGAGCCTGACGGTGGCGCTCGCTCTCACGCTCGTCTCTCTCGTCACATATCTGGCGGCGTTCGGGCGGATCTTCGCCGCTCAGGAGGCGTGACCGAGCTGCGCGGTAGGGCGTCACAGGCGCGGCGTCCCGATCGGTGATGTCCCCTCCGCGGATCATACGCCTGGCCGACGTGACGGCTGCCGACGTGCACGAGGTTCTGGATGAGCTCCAACCGGTCGACGGATCGGTGGATCTGCGACCGCGTGGATACCTGCTGGACCTCGACATCCGCGCTCCCGACGCGACCGTGGCCCGGATCGTTCGACGCATGCGGCGGAGATTCGGAGGACGGGTGTACGCGGTCGGGGAGCGTTCTCTCGCGGCGGTCGTGGTCGGCCTGCTCGGCGAGCGTGGCTACACCGTGTCAACCGCCGAAAGCTGCACGGGCGGTGGGGTGGCCGCCGCGCTGACGTCGGTTCCCGGGGCGTCGGACGTCTTTTGGGGTGGTGTGGTCGCGTACGACGATGCTGCCAAGATCCAGGAGCTCGAGGTGCGAACGAGCACGCTCGAGCGCTACGGAGCGGTGTCGGAAGAGGTGGCGCAAGAGATGGCTCGCGGCATCCGCCACCGATCGGGTACGACCCTCTCGGTGGCCGTCACCGGAATCGCCGGTCCGAGCGGCGGAACGGCGGAAAAGCCGGTTGGAACGGTGTGGATCGCATGGGTCGGGGAGCGCGAGAGAGCGCGCGCGTTCCGTTTTCCGGGTGACCGGCGTGAGGTCCGCCGGCGTTCCGTCAGTGCGGCATTGGACATGATCCGCCTGACTGGCCTGGCAGAGAGGGCATGACCTTCTTGAACCGGACCCGCCTAGTGCCCCATAATCTGCCGCGGCGGAAGCTCCGTCGAGGTTGGGTCTGACCAGTGGGCGATCGCGGATGACGTACGATCTGGAACGCAAACAGCGATGGTGCGGGTAACGATGAAGGATAAACAGGCCACGGAGAACGCGGACGGCGAGGTGATCGCTCCGGACGGCGATGCGACGGCTCCGGACGGCGATGCGACGGCTCCGGGGGTTGGTGCGCTCGAGCACGAGGAGGTGATGGTCGCCGACGACTCGGTGGCTGAAGAGCCCCTCACAGAGGATGGGTTGCTTCGGGACCTGGAGGAGCTCCAGGACCGACATCTACGGCTGGCTGCCGAGTTCGAGAACTACCGGAAGCGCACGCGTCGGGAGCTGGCCGAGATGCGGAGGCGATCCCAGGCGGATCTGGTGGCCGGTCTCCTCGATGTCCTCGACGATCTGACCCGTGTGGCGCATGCGGCTCCTCCGGCCCCCGACGCTACCGTGCAGTCGCTGATGGACGGGGTGGGCCTCGTAGAGGCGAAGATGCGCAAGGCGCTCGGCGACGCCGGACTGGCACGAATCGAAGCGGCCGGCCAGCCATTCGATCCGAATCTCCACGAAGCTCTGGCGACACGGCCGACGAGCGATCCGGGCGAGGACGACATCGTCTGTAACGTACTCGTCGACGGGTACACCTTCGACGACATCCTCGTCCGACCCGCCCGAGTTCAGGTCTCGAAGTACGGACAGCCGAGCGCTCCCTCCGAGGAAGAAGCGGTCGAGAGCGACGACGCCTGATGGCGACGAGGACCAAGGACTACTACGAGATTCTCGGCGTCGGCGAGAAAGCCAAGGCTGACGAGCTCAAGAAGGCCTACCGCAAGCTTGCCAAGCAGTACCATCCCGATACCCACCCGGATGACCCGAAGGCGGCTGAGCGGTTCAAGGAAGTCTCCGAGGCCTACCGTGTCCTGTCCGATGACGATCAGCGCAGGAAGTACGATCAGATGCGGCGTTTCGGAGGCCTCGGCGGCCTCGGGTTCGGAAGGCCGGGTAGCGCGCCCCGCGGAGGCCCCCAGCCGGGAGGATTCCGCTTCGAGGATCTGGGCGATACCGGAGGGTTAGGCGACCTCTTCGGCTCGATCTTCGACTTCGGCAGGCGCGCGGCGAGGAAGCCGAAGCCCCCGAGCCGCGGCCAGAACGTCGAATATCTCGTCGAGGTTCCGTTCAGGACGGCCGCGCGGGGTGGAAAGGTCAACGTCACCATACCGATCGTGGAGGCGTGCGCGACGTGCGATGGGGCAGGAATGGCGCCGGGTGGAAGGCTTCTCGACTGTGCCGAGTGCGGGGGGACGGGCCGAGTGACCTTCGGACAGGGCACCTTCTCGGTCCAGCGGCCGTGTCCCAACTGCTTGGCCCGCGGTACGATACCGGATCCGCCCTGTTCTGACTGCGATGGGCGTGGTGAGGTGCGCTCCCGGCGAAAGATCAGCGTGACGGTGCCGCCCGGCGTGGAGACGGGGTCGAAGGTTCGGATTCCAGGTCAGGGGGAGCGCGGTCCTGCCGGCGGCAAGTCGGGAGATCTCATCATCCAGTTCCGCGTAAAGGACGACCGGTTCTTCAAGCGGGACGGCCTGAACGTCGTCTGCGAGGTACCGATCAACATCGCGCAGGCGATGCTGGGGTCGCGGCTCCGCGTGCGCACCGTGGACAACAAGAAGATCGTGCTAAAGATCCCTCCCGGCACGCAGGGTGGGACCACGTTTCGGATCCGGGGACACGGCATCCAAAAAGGCGGTGCGCACGGCGATCAGCTGGTACGGGTTCGGATCGAGGCGCCGACGGATCTGTCCGAGGGCGGAAAACAGGCGGCTGAGCAGCTGGCCGAGGCGGAAGGCCTGCGCTACTAGATGGATCGCACCCCGGCGCCTGTCGCCGGTCTGCGCCGCCGGGGCCGGAAGGCCCGCGCTAGGAGAGGATCACCCCTCCCCCGAGCACCACGCTGTCGCTGTATAGGACCGCGCTCTGGCCGGGCGTGATCGCCTCCTGCGGAACTCCCAGCTCGACCGTAAACCCACTCTCAGCGCTCGCCACGACGTGTCCCTCGACGATGGGTGCGCCATGTCGAATCCTCGCGCCGACCGCCTGACCTGGCTCGGGCCTCGGGCCGAGCCAATTCGCCTTAATGGCCTCGACGCGCGTCCGGGCCAGCGAAGAACTGCGGCCGATGACGACCGCTCTGTCGACAGGACGAATCTCGACGACGTACATCGGCTCGGCGAAGCCACCAGGTAGACCCCGACGCTGTCCGATGGTGAAACGTGCATAGCCCTCGTGCTCTCCAACCTGCCGGCCGTCCTCCAGCAGGACGGGACCGCGGGCCAGGGCAGGGTGGTCTTCGCCCAGGTATCGTCGCAGCACGCCCGCGTAGTCATTGTCCGGAACAAAGCAGATCTCGAACGACTCCGGCTTCTCGGCGGTCGACAGCCCGAGAGCGCGCGCCTTCCGCCGCACCGCGCTCTTGTCCATCTCTCCGATTGGGAGGAACAACCGCTCGAGCACCTCGCGGGGGATCCCCCACAGGAAGTACGTCTGGTCCTTGCGGTCGTCTTCGGCTCGGCAAAGACGCACGGTCCCGTTCACCCTTTCCACACGCGCGTAGTGGCCCGTGGCCAGGTAATCGCAGTCGAGCAGGTCGGCGCGAACGACCAGATCGCGAAACTTGGTGAAGCTGTTGCATCGGACGCACGGGATCGGCGTCCGCCCTGCCGCGTACTCCGACACGAAGTCGTCGATCACGTCCCGAGAGAAGCTCTCCTCGACATCGAAGACGGTGTGAGCAACGCCAAGTCGGGCAGCGACGGACTTGGCGTCGGAGATTCCCTCGAGTCCGCAGCAGGTCCGCGTCGGGCCGGGAACGTCACCGTAGCAAAAGGTCTTCAGGGTAACGCCGATGACACGGTATCCGCGCTCGCTCAGGAGGGCGGCAGCGACGCTGGAATCCACGCCTCCGGACATGGCGGTGAGGACCGACTGGGTCGACATCGGTTTCCCGGCTCTCCGCGTCCTTGCCGTCTCAGACCTGTGCGGCGATCCGCGACGTCGCACGGACCATGGCTTCCGCGGCGAGATCCACCTCATCCGAGGTCGTGTTCGGGCCGAAACTGAGACGCACCGTCGCGTACTCTTCGGCCTGGCCCAGGCCCATCGCTCCGAGGACGTGCGAGCCGGTCGCGGAGCCGCTGCTACACGCGGCGCCGCCCGAGACCGCCACGCCCTCGAGGTCGAGCGAGAGCAGAAGCGCGCCGGCGTCACAACCGGGCACCCCAACACTCAGCAGGTGCGGAAGCCGCTGGTCGGCGCCGGCCGCGTGCACGATAAGATGCGGCACGCGCTCGCGAAGCCGGGCCTCGAGACGCTCACGCATCTCGCACCAGACCGGGACCTTCTCCTCGCGATGCTCCGCCGCAAGACGTGCCGCACAGGCGAATCCCGTCGCGGCCAACGGGTTCTGCGTGCCCGGCCACAGCGTCTTCTCCTGACTTCCGCCAAAGGTCAGTGGCTGCAGCTCCACGCCCTCGCGGCAGTACAGCAGGCCGATGCCGACGGGACCACCGAGCTTGTGGGCCGTTGCCGTCAACAGGTCGACGGGAACGCGGTCGAGCGACACGTCCTCCTTGCCGTAGGCTTGCACGGCATCCGTATGCACAAGGGCGCCGCTATCGTGAGCCAGTCGTACGATCTCGCTTATCGGCTGGACCGTTCCGACTTCGTTGTTCGCCCACATGACCGAGACGAGCGTGGGCCGCCCTGCCGCACCGGCGAGCGCCCCCTCCACATCCGCGAGCTGCACGCTCCCTGAGTTGTCCACCGGCAGCAGCCGGACCTCCGCGCCCTCGGCGCGGGCTCGCCTCGCCGCCTGGAGACACGCCTTGTGTTCCACCTCGGAGAGGATGAGGCACGGCCCCTGCTCCAAGTTTGCACGCGCGAAGCCAAGGATCGCCAGATTGTCGGATTGCGTGCCTCCGCCCGTGAAGCAAATCTCCCGCGGCCGGCACCCGAGCAGCTCGGCGAGCTCCGCCCGGGCGTCCTCGAGGCGCTCATGAGCCCGTCGGCCGTACACGTGCGCGCGGACCGGGTTATAGCCGCAGTCACGGGCCGCCTCCATGGCGGCCCAGACCTCGCTGCGCATTGGCGACGTCGCCGCGTGGTCGAGGTAGATGGGATCCTGTCCGAGCCGTGTGTTTGTCATGGGCTACGATATCCGTGGCGCCGCCCGGGGTTCCGACTGTCGATCCCATCGGATCGCGACATCGAGAACCCGGTTTCCAGGTTTCCCCTTCGGTTCGGCTGCTCTAGGTTACGTGAGCGACGTCGAGATGTGGGCCCTGTCCGTCGACAGCGTAGGTCGTAAGAAGTCGGCAACTCGAGCGCCCGTAGAGGATTATGCCCAGAACCCCTGTTTCAGAGTCGGCTCTTCCCCCTCGTGCCGCCCGCGTGTTTCGCGCGACTGTGCACGGGCTTCCCTTCGGCGACCGGACGCGTCACCTGAGCCGGATTCGCTCCGGCGAGCCGCTCATGCTCCTGCCGAATCCCCCGGGCTCCCCGAACGAGCGCGTCTGGGTACACCTGAGGGCTGGCGACGTGGTGGGGTACCTTCCAAGCGAGATCTGCGGCTGGCTCGGGCCCTGGATGCGCCGAGGCGGTCGCGCGAGAATCCGGACGCTTCGAGTGGGGGACGAGAGCGTTCCGAGCTGGAAGAGGCTTCTCGTCGAGGTAAGCTGCGGCTGACCTACAGCGACCGAACCGGCATCTTGACGATGTCATCCATCCGGACGGTTTCCTCGGTATAGAACGGCTCGCCGTAGGGCGACCGGATGAGCGAGCCGTAGTGACGACCCTGCGTCTCTATGAGCTCGTACAGGGGCTGACCGGTGGGGAAGATCTCCCCGGCCGCCTCCGTCCCATCGAACTGAGAGGCGTAGCAGCGGATCGCCTGCATCTTCCGGCGGAAGTGCTCCTCCTCGAGACGGACGACGAACGTCGGCTTGATCGGGTCTTCCCGATAGCTCAGCGCGTAGAGGATCTTCCTGGGCTTGTGGGCCGGCGGCTCCCGCGAGCCGAAGCGCTTCAGGCCGGCAAGGAAAGCAGCATCCCGGCCGAGCTCGGCGGCGACCCGGTGGTCGGGATGGCGTCCCCTGAGGAAGGGGAGGATGAGCACGCTCGGGCGCAGCCCGCGGATCAACGTAGCCAGGCGCTCGCGGGACTCCTGATTGTTGAACAACCCCGCGTCCGGGAGGCCCGCGTTCAAGCGAGCCGACACCTCCAGCACGTCGGCCGCCCGCGCTGCCTCCTCGGCCCGCAGCGTTGCCGAGCCGCGCGTCCCCGTCTCGCCCTCGGTGAGGTCAATGATACCGGTCCGGTAACCCTGCTCTACACACCGCACCAGGGTGCCGCCGCAGGTGAGCTCCACATCATCGCGGTGGGCGGCGATCGCCAGGACCTCGACGGTGTGATGGCTCATATCAGCGGCTTCACAGCGCGGGCAACGCCGCTTCTACGAACGAGCCGAGTCGCCCTGCTCCGGGTCAACAGCTACTCGTACCGCAGCGCTTCGACAGGGTCGAGGCGGGCGCCACGCGAGGCGGGGAAGAGCCCGAAGCCGACCCCGGTAAGCGCGGAGGCGACAAGCGCGACGACGACAGCCCACAGCGGAGCCTCCGCCGGCACGGGCGTCCAGCGGTTCAGCCCCCACACGATCGCGCCCCCCAGGAGAAGGCCGCAGATGCCTCCGATGAGCGTCAGCGTCGAGGCCTCGACGAGGAACTGCCACAGGATGTCGCGCCGCCTGGCGCCCATCGACTTCCGAAGCCCTATCTCCCGCGTCCTCTCGGTCACCGAGATCATCATGATCCCGATCACGCCGACGCCGCCGACCATCAGGCCGACGCTGGAGAGAGCGACCATCACGGTGAAGAGCACGCCCGTGAGCTGGTTCCACAGGTCCATGACCTGGTCCTGCGTGATGAGGGCGAAGTTGGATTCCTGGCCAGGCGAGAGCCCGCGGAGCTCTCGCATCCGTGCTTCCACCGCGTCGAGCGCCGTCTCGAGGGGGACGCCGGGATTCGGCCGCACCGCGAAGCCGATCAGCCGGTCCCAGATGTCCAGGTCCTTGTAGGCCGTCGGGAACGGGATGAAGACGTAGTGTGTCGCGAGGCCCGCGAACAGGTTGGCCGGCGGTCGATACACGCCCACGACCCGGAACGGGGCGTCGCTCGCGCCGGTGACGCCGATCCCCGGACTCGAGATGACGAGGTCCTGCCCGACCGGATCGCGTCCACCGAACAGGTCGACCGCCGCCGCGGAGTCGATCACTGCCACATTACGGGCGCGATAGCTCTCGGTGGCGGTAAACCAACGACCGTCGGTCAGGTCGCCGTTGTCGAACTCGAGGTAGGAGTCTGTCACTGCCACCAACGCGACTTCGGCTCGCTCCGTCCCTCCCCGTGCCTCGAAGCCTGACTGGGATAAGTCGGCGTACTCCCAGACGTCCTGGATTTCGGGCAGGCTGGCCAGGTCGCGGGCCCAAGCCGGATCGAGGGGAGGATTCGTCATGAAATCGGATTCCTCATCGTCGTACCCGGTGCTGATATCGAGGCCGAAGGATGCATGGACGACGTAGAAGGTCGTGACCCCACGTGAGGAGATGGCCTCCGTGAAGCTTCCGTTGACGCCCTGGATGACGGCCGCGATGACCATGACAACGAGTACGCCGATCGTGACGCCCAGGATGGTGAGAGCGCTCCGCACCTTGTTGGCGCGCAGCGCGGACAATGCGATCCGGATCCCCTCGTCCAACGCCGTTCGCCAGTTCACTCTCCGCCTTCCTTTCCCGTCCGACGATCCTTTTGAACAGACGCTCGGTTGGACGCGCCGGCCGAGCCGGCCGACCTACTCGTAGCGCAACGCATCGATCGGATTCAGGCGGGACGCCCTACGGGCCGGATAGATGCCCGAGGAGAGCCCGACCAGGAGACCGAGCCCGATCGCTGTCGCCAGCGCCCACGCAGGGATCGATGCCGGCAGGGGACTCAGCTGCTCGACAACCTTGCCGAGGCCCATGCCCAGGAGGATCCCGAGTGCCGCCCCGAGGAGCGAAACGAACGACGATTCGGCGAGAAACTGCAGCATGATGTCTCGCTGGGTAGCGCCCATCGCCTTGCGCACGCCGATCTCACGGGTGCGTTGCGTCACCGACACCAGCATGATGTTCATGATCACGATCCCGCCGACCACCAGGGAGATCGAGACCAGACCGGGCACCGCGGCGAGAAGTATGTTGTTAATCGTCTCCCAGGCGCTGAGCAGCCCACTCGACGTCTGGAAGTAGAAGTTGTTTTCCTCCCCTGGCCTGAGCCCGCGGGTTATGCGAAGCGCCTGCTCGGCCGCGTCCATTGCGGCCTGCATCTCCCGCTCGTTGTTGGTCTTGACCGAGATCTCGAGGACTTGATCCCGCTTGTTGCTCAGCGTCTGGTTGAACGTCTCGTACGGCATGAGGACCGCCGCGTCCCACGCGTTCCCGAGCAGCCCTCCCTTTCGCTCGAACACGCCGACCACTTCGTAACGGTGGGCCTCGAGCCGGATCTGCTTCCCCAAGGGTGACCCGGTGGGAAAGAGCTTCTCCGCGATCTCCGGGCCGATCACCGCCACCTTCAGCGCGCGCTGTTGATCGAGCGGTGTAAGCCCACGTCCCGACTCGACCTTCCAACCCTGCACGTCCTGGTAGTCCTCGGAACCGCCGATCACTCGGATGTTGCGGCGCCGCCGCTCGCCGTACCACACTTCGTTCATCCGGCGTGCATTACGGTAGGCGAGGTAGCGCGCGTCCGGGACGGCTCGTCTTACGGCCTCGACGTCGTCCAGATCGACGCTCGGATTTCGGGCCAGGCGCCGGATCTCCTCCGCTGACCGGTTCCCGGTCTGGACGGTCGGTCGCCGGACCACCGAGAAGGTGTTGACCCCGAACAGAGATCCGGCGAAGTCATCCTGAACATACCGATTCATGCCCTCGACGACCGTGATGACGGCGATGAGGAACGTGATTCCGATCACCACACCGATCAGCGAGAAAAGGGACTTGAGCTTATGCGCCCAGAGCTGGGTGAGCGCGACACGGAGCGCTTCGAAGACGCTCATGCCCTCCTCCCGCTCGCGCTAAGGCTCGGAGATGACCGGCGGGGCGGTCGAGGCAAAGGGAGCCGTCGTGAGCGTGGCGTCGCTGGACGCGACCATGCCATCCACGAGCGTGATGATCCGCTCGGCGAACTCGGCGATGTCGTGCTCGTGCGTGACCATGATGATGGTTTGGCCACTCCGATGAAGCTCGACGAACAGCGTCATTATGTCCGCCGAGGTCGCAGAGTCCAGATTCCCGGTAGGCTCGTCGGCCAGCAGAATGGACGGCTCGTTGACGAGGGCGCGCGCGATGGCGACGCGCTGGCGCTGGCCGCCCGACAGCTCGTTGGGCTGATGCTCCATCCGGTCGGCGAGGCCGACACGGTCGAGCGCGGCGGCCGCCTTTTGGCGGCGGGCGGCGGCCTTGACGCCGGCGTAGATCAGGGGAAGCTCCACATTGTGCAGCGCCGTCGCTCTCGGAAGCAGGTTGAAGGTCTGGAAGACGAAGCCGATCTCCCGGTTTCGGATGCGGGCCAGCTCGTCGTCCTCCAGATCCTGCACCGGATTGCCGTTGAGGATGTACTCGCCGGCCGTCGGCGTATCCAGGCACCCGACCACGTTCATGAGCGTTGACTTGCCAGAGCCGGAGGGCCCCATCACCGCGATGAACTCGTTGCGTCGGATCTCGATGTCGACCCCGCGAAGCGCGTAGACGATCTCGGCCCCCATATCGTACTCCTTACGCAGGCCGCGGGTGATGATGACGGGTTGCGCGGAGCCTTCCATGCCGCCTCAGCTCTCGCCGCTGGTGCTTCGGGCGTCGCCCTTTTCGACCTCGATGTGAGTCCCGTCCCGGAGCTCCCGGATCGCCTGATAGCTCCCGGACACGACCGTCTGTCCCTCGGCGAGACCGTCGACGACTTCGAAGTAGCTGTCTCCGGTGATTCCGATCTCGACCGGCGTGAAACGGACGACGTTTCCCTCCTCGACCACGTACACCCCCTCGATCTGCGAGGCCTCCTTGCCCGCGAAGGGCGATTCACCGCCCTCGCCGTCTTCCGTCAGCTCGTTCTCGAGCAGCTCGAAGTCCTCCTCGTCGATCAGCGTCAGGGCGATAATGGGGATCGCGAGCACGTCGTCGCGCGTCGCGGTGACGACA
>JARRMU010000032.1:0-29326 GCA_037385645.1 Gemmatimonadales bacterium | reverse complement strand
TGTTTGATGCGTTCTTGCAGTATGGGGAACGGGATTTTCTTGACACGTTTCGTTCCCCGGTGACATCCTGTGAGTACGTTCCTCCAGCTGATCGGGGAGCGTTCAAAACACCCGCCTTGAATGGCCCTTCGACGGCCCATAACTCCGCACTGTGCGGACAGGCTAGGAGGCCATCCCAGCCTCCCGAGCGACCCGGATAGGAGGGTCTCTATGACCAGAATGTCGTTTGCAGCGATCACGCGCCGAGCCTGGCCTTCGTTGACGGTTCTGCTCGGAGCGGCCTTGGTGCTTCCCGGCTGCAAGACGGAGGAAATCATCGTCGAGTTGCCGCCTTGGGAGCCTGCTCCCGCCGAGGCGGCCGGCTTCATGGGGTACCGCACGAGCGAGGCGTCGAATCAGGGTCAGACGGTGTGCGGGCAGTGCCACAACTCGAAGCAGTCGGCGTGGGTGCTGACGGTGCACGCGGACGCGTGGAACGGCCTGCAGAACAGCGGTCACGCGGCGGAGTACTGCGAGGGCTGCCACACGGACAACTCCATGGGGAGCACGTCGACGGTCGAGGGCGGCTGGCTGACGACGGGGGACGAGCGGTACTACGACGTGCAGTGCGAGAACTGCCACGGTCCGGGCGAGACGCACGCGAACAACCCGCAGGCGTCGAACATCCCGCTGGCGACGATGGCGGTGGGGACGGACCTGGACTCGGGGTGCGGGCAGTGCCACGAGGGCACGCACCATCCGTATCTGGACCAGTGGGAGGAGTCGCCGCACGCGCACGTGGTCGAGAGCGCGGCGGCAACTCGACGTCGATCGAGACGCAGCTGTGCTCGAAGTGCCACAACCGGCGGCCGGAGCCGGATCCGGGCTCGAGCCACGGTCTGGAGCCGCACTCGCCGGAGTCGGCGCTGCTGGTGGGCGAAGCGGGCTGGTTCCCGCCGGGCGCGAACATCGGTCAGGGCGAGATCCTGGCCACGCACGGCACGGAGAACAACGAGCGCTTCTGCGCCGCCTGTCACGTCGCGTTCATGGAGATCGTCGATCCGGCCACGGGCGAGTTCGTGCTCGAGTCGGTGGGGCACAACTTCAACCCGATCCCGTGCCTGGACGCGCAGGGGGTCCCGCTGCCATTCCCGAACGAATGCGGTCTATCGACGGCCGATCGGGGGTACTTCGGCTGCGTGGACTCGGGCTGTCACAGCTCGGAGCAGTCGGCGGCCTCGGCGCTGACCGCGGCGAGCGCGCGGATGGAGTTCCTGGTGGAGGAGCTGCACGACTTGCTGGTGATCGTGGACCCGAACCTGTCCGAGCCGGGCGGTGAGATCGATCCGACGAACCCGACGTTCACGGTGGCCGAGGGCGCGTTCTTCAACATGGAGCTGGCGGAGTTCGGGAGCGAGGAGTTCGGCACGAACACGGTGCTGGGCTCGACGACCCACAATCCGTTCCTGATGGAGTCGCTGCTGATCTCGAGCATCGCGGCGGTAGAGGACGAGTACGGGGCCATCCTGCCGCGGGTCTCCGGCACCGATTGGGACGCGGAGCTGAAGGCGGTGCTCGAGAGGGCGCCGGTTCGGTAGCCGCAGAGGGTGGACGCGGCTCCCGCCGCGCAGATCACGACGCGAACCGAAGGGCCGGGGACACCCGGCCCTTCCTCGCTAGAGCAGACGGCGCTCGTCCTGCAGCTCTGCCATCGACTCCCGCAGGCCCGACGTCAGAGACGATCGATCAACCTCGCCCCTCATCGTACTAACACCCTCCAGCCTCGACGCAGGTGAGCATACGGGCGAAGTCGGCCCCTTCCTCCGGTGTCGGCGGACTCCCCTCGATCTCGTACCGACCCGCGATGAAATAGTACATGGTCTGGGCCCGTTGATAGGCGGCGTCCCGCGCCCAGCCGTCGGCCTCGAACAGCCTGGCCGTGGCCGACAACCGAAGCTTATCCATCAACTCCACCGCTTGACCCGCCTTTTTGTCATCCGTCGCCCATGTTCGCATCGGGAGGTCGTAGCGCCCGAGATCGTGCTCGCGGATAAAGTCGAGTACAGTCCGGACCTTGCCTTCTAGTCCCACAACTTGGTCATAGTCGACGACTTGGTCCGGCGGTGGCGCACAACTCTCCAGCCAGTGTTCGATCAAACGCCCCAGGAACGCATCCCGGTTATCGAAGTGGTAGTAGAAGCTTCCCTTGGTGACTCCCACTCGACGGCAGAGCGGGCCGACCTCGACGCCGCCGATGCCTCTGACTCGGAGTAGCTCCAAGCCCGCGTCCAACCAGTCCCGCTGCTCCAGTAGTTTTACAGTACGCATAAGTATGTTATCTAATCTTGTGAATGTAACATACACTTTAGTATAATAGAGTGGTTCAGTTTCTACTAGATTCGCACCGAGCGACGGGTCGTCCGAAGGCGCCGGAGCGCTGAAGTCGTGCTCGACTAGCTCATAGAACGTGTCAGACAAGAACGGCCCCGCGACGGCCTGGTCAACTCATACGCATCTACAGATTCGGGAGATACCATGCTGGATCGCCCTGTCCTGACAACGGCAACGGCGGCGACCCTCCGGGGTTCGTGAATGCCGACGGTATCATCGGCGGACGGATGTTCGATCGTTTCTGGGCCTCCCAGACAGGCTATGACTTCGGCGCGAATGAAGACCGCTTCGATGAGGTCTCTGACTTCTACCGCTGCAAGCAGTGCCACGGTTGGGACCTGCTCGGCAGGGCCGGAGCCTACATCAGCCGGTCTCCAAGAGCGACACGGCCCAATGTCTCGTCCGTGAATCTCAAGGAGCACGCCGCCGAGCACACGCCACAGGAGCTATTCGACGACATCATGCGATCCACGGGACGCCGAAGCCTGGACGCCGACCTGGCTTCCTATGACCCGGACACTAACTCCACCGTCGGTGACCAGATGCCGAACTTCGGCGAGTTCATGACGGACGAGCAGGTCTGGGATCTGGTGAAGTTCCTGAAGGAAGAGGTCCTCGATACCGACGAGCTGTACGACTTCACGACCAGCGGCACTTATCCGACCGGCTCCTGGACACCGTCGAACATTGGCAAGGACGGCAGTGCAGCGAACGGCAACACGATTTACGCTGATGTGGTCTGCGCCTTTTGCCACGGGGCTGACGGCACTGAGATCATCGTCGACGGTAGCTTCAGCGTGGGCAGCTTCTTCCGCCAGAAGTCCAACGAGGCCCAGCACAAGGTCAAGTTCGGTCAGTTGGGAACTCAGATGATAAACCTGGGCGTGAATGACATAGATGAGATGAGGGATCTTTACAAGGCCATGGCCGACGAGACGATGTATCCCGATCCGTGACTCAAGTCAGCCGCGATGATGCCGCGGGAGCGGATCGAGCCTCGGAGAGCAGCTCCTGCACTCAGGAACAACGGGCGTTTGTAGTCGCGTACACTACGTTGTCGGAGGGCCTCTCTTTCGCCTGCCAATCTCGCCAAGGAGGACTTCAATGACGCGAATCTTGTCCGAAATGCCCCGACGGAGAAGGGGGCTTGTCTCGGGGTTCTTCCTCTGTGTTCTGCTGTTTCCGGGTTGCAAGACCGAGGAGATCATCCTCGAGAGGCCGCGCTGGGACGATCCACCAGCAGAAGCCTCGGGTTTCCTAGGATACTTGTCGAGCGAGCCGACGGATCAGGGTCTGCCAGTGTGCGGGGAGTGCCACGTGTCGAAGCGGTCGGCGTGGGCCACGACCGCTCACGCCGAGGCGTGGGACGAGTTGCAGGCCAGCGGAAGCGCGCGGGAGTTCTGCGAAGGCTGCCACACGACGAACGCGATGGGGAGCACGTCGACGGTTGAGGGTGGCTGGCTGACGACGGGAGATCCTCGCTACCACAATGTACAGTGCGAGAACTGCCACGGGCCGGGAGAGACACACGCCGCCGACCCGATGCGCTCGAACATCCCGCTCGCCTCGCTCGCGGTGGGGCTGGACCTAGAGTCCGGGTGCGGGGAATGCCACGCGGGGGCGCATCGTCCGTTTGTAGAGCAGTGGTCCGAGTCGCCGCACGCGCACGTCGTGGAGTCACCGTCGACGCGGGAGGCGTGTTTTCCGTGTCACCGGGGGCAGGGCACGCTGCTCGCTTGGGGAGAGAACGCGAACTACGTCGAGAAGTTCAGCGAGGAGCCGCTCCCTGTAGTGTGCGGGGTCTGCCACGACCCGCACGGAGAAGCGATGAACGATGGTCAGCTGCGCTTTCCGGTGCACACGACCTCCTCGGAGACGCACATCTGCTCGCGGTGCCACAACCGGCGTCCGAACCCAGAGGGGGAGACGTCTCGCGGCCCCCACGCTCCCGAGTCGGCGCTGCTGGAGGGTCAGGCCGGGTGGTTCCCGCCGGGTCTCGACGTCGACCCGGGCCAGATCATCGCGACACACGGCTCGGGGTCGAACGACCGGTGGTGCGCAACGTGCCACGTGTGGGAGTACGACATCGAGGACGAGGTGACAGGCGGCGAACTGGAGATCGTCGGGCATTCGTTCAACCCGATCCCGTGCGTGGATGCCGACGGGCAGCCGCTGCCGTTCCCCAACGAGTGCGGACTGTCGGCGGACGAGCGGTTCTATGTGGGGTGCGTGGATTCGGGTTGCCACAGCTCCGAGCAGTCGGCGGCCTCGGCGCTGACGGCGGCGAGCACCAGGATGGAGTTTCTCGCTGGGCAGTTGCAGGGGCTACTTGACCAGTTGCCCGAAGGCGAGGTGAGCCGAGATCCGCCGTACACGGTGGGAGACGGAGCAGACTTCAATCTCCAGCTGGCATACCACGGGAACGAGGAGTTCGGGACGAACACGGTGCTGGGCTCGTCAGTCCACAACCCGTTCCTGATGGAGGCGTTGCTGATCGCCAGCATCCAGGCCGTGGAGGACGAATACGGGGCCATCCTGCCGCGGGTCTCCGGCACGGACTGGAGTGCCGAGCTGAAGGCGGTGCTCGAGCGGGCGCCGGTTCGGTAGCCTCGGAGGGTGGACGCGGCTCCGGCCGCGGAGATCACGACGCCAACCGAAGGGCCGGGGAGACCCGGCCCTTCTTTCTTGATGACGCGACCGTTTGGCGCTAGCATCCAGTGACCGAAGTCTCCTGGCCGGCTGCGGAATTGACAGCCCACCGACACGGCTCTCCGCTGACCCAGTCGCCTGGAGTGTCCAGAGGACGGGTGGCGTCCACCGCCTCCCGACTTGGCTCGAACGGAGAGTCTTCATGAGAGATGATGCGTGTGGCGACAGACACGTGAGGTTCGGCTCCCTGCCCGTGCTGCTCGTCGGGGTCTTCCTGTTGCTACCGGGCTGTGTCGACCAGGAGACCGTTTTTCCGCCACCCGACCCGCCGACCAGCTCCGAGGGCTTCCTCGGCTACGTCAACAGCCAGATCGACGCGAGCCAGACGATCTGCGGCCAGTGCCATGCTTCTAAGCAATCGGCCTGGGCAACGACGGTGCACGCGGACGCCTGGGTGGGCTTGCAGGGCAGCGGTCACGCGCAGGAGGTCTGCGAGGGCTGCCACACCACGAACCAGCTGGGGAACACGTCGACGACGGAGGGCGGCTGGCTGGCGACGGGAGACCCCCGGTACCAAGACGTGCAGTGCGAGAGCTGCCATGGCCCGGGTGAGACGCACGTGAGCAACCCGCAAAGATCGAACGTGCCGTTGGCGACGCTGGCGGTGGGAGTGGACCTGAGCTCGGGGTGCGGGCAGTGTCACCGGGACGCCCACCATCCGTTCGTGGAGCAGTGGGCCGAGTCGCCGCACGCGCACGTGGTGGAGTTCGCGGCGGAGCGCGAGGAGTGTGCCGCATGCCACCGCGGGCAGGGGACGCTGATCGCGTGGGGCGAGAACGGGAACTACCTGGAGAAGTTCAGCGCCGATCCGCTGCCGGTGGTGTGCGGGGTGTGCCACGATGTGCACGGGGAAACGATGTTCGAGGGGCAGCTGCGCTTCCCGGCCAACTCGACGTCGATCGAGACCTGCTGGTGGGCGACGCGGGCTGGTTCCCGCCGGGCGCGGACATCGATCGGGGCGAGATCAGGGCCACGCACGGCACGGAGAACAACGAGCGCTTCTGCTCCGCCTGCCACGTGGCGATGTACCAGGTGACCGACGCGGAAACCGGCGATTTCTTGATCACGTCGGTGGGGCACCTGTTCAATCCGATCCCGTGCCTGGATGCGGACGGCCTTCCGCTGCCGTTCCCGAACGAGTGCAGTCTGTCGGCGAACGATCGCGCGTACGTGGGCTGCGTGGACTCGGGCTGCCACAGCTCGCAGGAGGCGGCGTCCAACGCGCTGACGGCGGCGAGCGCGCGGATCGAGTTCTGGGTGGAGGAGTTGCACGAGCTGCTGCTGATCGTGGACCCGAACCTGGCCGAGCCGGGCGGTGAGATCGATCCGACGGACCCGACGTTCACGGTGGCCGAAGGCGCGTTCTTCAACATGGAGCTGGCGGAGTTCGGGAACGCCGAGTTCGGGACGGACACGGTGCTGGGCTCGACGACCCACAACCCGTTCCTGATGGAGTCGCTGCTGATCGCGAGCATCGCGGCGGTGGAGGACGAGTACGCGGACATCCTGCCCCGCCTGTCCGGAAGGGACTGGGACCTCGAGTTGCGGAAGGTGCTCGAGCGGGCTCCGGCCAGGTAGGCCGAGGCGCCACCGCAGTTGCGGCGGCTGAACGAAGAACAGGGCCGGGAGGAGCCTTCCCCCGGCCCTGTTCTTCGTTAGGCGGGACTCTCCTCCCCTTCGGTGATCGTGTCGTCCGTCTCCCCGCGGGCCAGCTCCTCGTACCATTCCGGGTGGTGATGCTTCACGTGCTCCTCGGTGAAACGTCCCGTGAGCCAGGCCCAGTTCATCGGGTAGACGTCCGGGTGGAAGATCACGAAGAAGAAGTGCCAGACCACGATCGCCAGGGCGGCCAGCCAGGCCTCGTAGAAGTGGATGGTCTGTGACGCGGCGATCGTCCATGAGGGGAAGAGCCTCGCCGTCGCCTCGGGGAACCAGAGGACCAGACCGGTCGCGGTCATGAGCACGATCCCCCACACCAGCGACCAGTACTCGACTTTTTCCGGGTAGCCGTAGCGGCCGATCCAGGCCTCTCGCTTACTCCGGAAGGTGTGGTAGCGGAGGTTGTCGACCAGATCCTTCAAGTCCTTCCCGCTCGGGAACATCGCTTTCATCTCACGGCGGCCGTGCCGGCTGGTCAGGATCCATATCACGTGCCAGATGCCGAACACCACCAGCAGGACGCCCGCTGCCCGGTGAACGGTCGATCGCATCGGCTCGGTAAGGCCGAGGTTGGCGGTGAGCTGCACCCAGGCGGCGTCCGGATAGCGTAGGGCGAACCCCGTGATCACGAGCACGATGAACGAGACGGCAAGCACCATGTGATGGATTATCTGGAAGCGGTCGAAGCGAACGACGGCGCGGCGCCGGAGGCTCTCCCGCCGAGACAGGATCAGATAGTAGTTGAAGATCAGCGCGTTGTGGAACAGCATCCCGCCGATCACCACGGTGATCAGCACGACGTAAATCGCGCGAATGAGGCGGTTGACGGGGTTCCTCGTGATCGAGGCGGCGACGTGGTCGTAGGCCTCCGCGAAGCCCGGGTCCGCGTCCGGATGGCAGGTCCGGCACGTTGTGAGGACGTTTGCCGGGTTGACGGTCGATGCCGGATCGGTCTTCGGAAGTACCGCGTGCGCGGAGTGGCAGCTCACGCAGGTGGCGGCGCGCTCGTAGCCCCGGCGGGTGGTCCACCCGTGATAGCTGTCGACGTAGGAGCCCACGACGCCACCCTGCAGGCTGTACTTGTCTATGATCTCGGGGTCGTCGTGGCAGGTGCCGCAGGTCTCGATGGCGAGGCGCGCCGAGTAGGTGGTCGCGTCCGGATCGTGAGGCGAGAGAATGTGGTGCTCGCCGTGACAGTCGTTGCAGGTCGGGCTGTCGCCGAGGCCGGCGGCGAGCGCCCGCCCGTGGATCGAGTTCTGGAACTCCTCCGAGATCTCGTCGTGGCAGGCCCCGCAGGTCGAGGCCACGTTCAGATGGCTGATCTTCGACTTCGGGTCCAGCGGCCCGCGGAGCTCGTGCACGCCATGACAGTCCGTGCAGCAGGCGCCGCCCTCGGCGCAGGTCCGGCCGTGCACCGACTCGGCGTACGCCGTACACGTCTGGGGTAGCCGGACGAGCCGGTCGGTGATGAGTCCCGCCTCTCCGTGACAGGACGCACACAACTCCGGCACCTTCGCGTGGAAAGTCGGCGCCCGCGGATCCAGGCTCTCGAGGATCTCGTGCGCGTGTCCGTGGCAGTACTCGCAGGTCGGGGCCTTCATGTCTCCCCGCGCCAGCGCGTAGCCGTGCAGGCTCTGCGCGTACTCCTCCTCCACATCGTCGTGGCACTCGCTGCAATCGGCGGGCTGCTGGCCTTCCGGATGCGGGTATCCCTCATACGCCTGGTGGCACTCCACGCAGTACACCGCCTGTCCGTGCACCGACTCCTCGAGCATCGCCTCCGTGACGAGAAGGGCCGAGTCCCCGGCCGCCGAGTCGGTCTTCCCGGAGAGGAAGGAGAAGTCGGTGTGGCACTTCTCGCACGTCACGGGGGAGCTCAGGTCGGCGGCATGCTCCCCGCCGTCCGCCGGAGCCTCCCGCTCCTGGCCGAGAAGCGAAGTCGGAGTCGGGAGGACGGCCAGGGCCGCGAGCACTGCCACGCGTCGAGCGAGCTTAGTGTTCAACGATCAGTGTCCAGATCAGAAGCGTGATCAGAAAGAGGCCGAGCGCCAGCGCCGTGAACCCGAAGCCCATCGCCCAGAGGTAGAAGGCCCGTGTGACCGGTGGGGCTTCCAGCTCCTTCAGCTTGCCCTCCTGTTCGAGGCGCTCGTACTCCAGCGGGTGTTCCTCTCGCATGTACTCCGCCGTGGCGCGGCCCGTGAACATCACCAGGTCGATGGGGAACTTCTCCGGCCGCATGTGCACGTTGAAGAAGTGGATCGTGAAGATGAAGCCCAACGCAAGAAAGGCCTCCTCCCCGTGCACGATCATCGCGATGTTGAACACCCACCCCGGCAGGAAGCGGGCGAACGACTCCGGAAACCAGAGGAGTAGACCGGATCCGCCGATGATCGCGACCCCCCAGAACACGGCCCAGTAGTCGAACTTCTCCATGTAGCTGAACCGGTCGAACCGGGGACGCTCGCCCCGGCCGAGGTACCACTTGAACTGCTGGATCATGTCCTGGAGGTCCTTGCGTCCCGGCACCATGGAGTGCGGGCCGAACAGGTACTCCTTGACCTCGGCGAGCGAGCGGAGGCGCGTGATGCGGTAGGCGACGTACCCGATGTGCGTCAGGAAGTAGCAGAAGATGATGATCGCCGAGAGGCGGTGGATGACGGCCGCCACCTGGAATCCTCCCAGCACGCGGACCAGCCCCCGCGCCCAGGGCGCGTACGAGAACTGGAGCGGGATGCCCGTGATCACCAGCCCGAAGAACGAGATGATCACGAGGAGGTGCAGCGTGCGCTCCAGCGGGGTGAAGCGCCATAGAAGCGGTCCCTCTCCGCGCTGTGACGAGGCGATCGGTTCTCTCATGCCCTCCAGCCTCCTTCCGTGCGCTCCCGTGCCCGAGCCCTCACGTCCCGGACGGCTCTTCCTTCTCCGCACGGCCGTTCTTCTTCCCGCCGCGGCGACGCCGGCGCTCGATCACCATGCGTACGGCCCATAGGGCCGTATGCACGCCGAAGAAACCGAACACGCCCAGCAACAGGACCGTCATGAACAGCCTCGTTCCGAACAGCTTCGGGTACTTGCTGCGCTGCGACGGGTCCCCGTGCGGGTAGTACTGGGCAAACCTCTCGTTCGCTCCCTCGTGGCATCGGCCGCACGTTGCCACGAGATTGCGTGGGTTGACCGAGGATCGCGGGTCCGACGGCGGCAGCATCGCGTGCGGCGTGTGGCAGTCGCTGCACTTCGCCGTCAGCCCGTAGCCCAGCTGCGTTACCTTGCCGTGGTAGGTCTCCGAGTACGTGTCGTACAGATCCTCGTGGCAGTCGCCGCACTCCTGGACGACGCCCACGAACCAGTCTTCCGCGTCGGCACGCACGATCTCGTGCGACGAGTGGCAGTCCGAACACACGGGCGCCGACCGACCGTTGGGCGTCTGCCTGCCCTCCCGTACGGCCACGCCGTGCGCGGACTCGGTGTACGCTTCCACGATCCCCACGTGACAGCGGCCGCAGGTCTCGACCATGTGATCGCGATTGGTCGACGACTCCGGCGCATCGGCGCCCAGGACTTTGTGGGCGCCGTGGCAGTCGTTGCAGGTGGCCGACACGACTAGGCCCGTCCGTCTCAGCGCCAGGCCGTGCACCGTCTTGTAGTACTGCACCACCGGAGCCTTCGCCTCCACGCGCTCCGGTTGGGCGAAGTAGGTGCCGACAATCGCTGGATCCGCGTGGCAGCCTCCGCACAGCTCCGCGACATTGAACGGATGGGTGGGCGACCGGCGGTCATCGGCGCCGAAGATGGCGTGAGCACCGTGGCACCGCACGCAGGTCGGCGCGTCCCCGACTTCGGCGACGTTGACCGCGTGTTGCGAGGCGCGCCAGTCGGCTCCCTCCGCCTCGTGACAGCTCTCGCACGCGATGGCGCGCGGCACGCCGGGCGCCGCCTCGTGCGGGTAGATCGTCGACTGGTCGGTGTGGCAGGTCGCGCAGGCAATCGTGTCGTGTCGGGAGCCCTGGATGACCGATCTCGGCACGAAGAGCGCCGAGTCCGTCGCCGGATTCTCCGTCTTCCCGGCCAGAAACTCGCGTCGCGAGTGACATTTGGCGCAGTCGAACGGCGGCTCCCCGGGCTGGACTTCCTGGATGCCCGGGAGCTGGCCGGGGGCCTCCTGCGCGCTCGCCGCCGGCGCGAGGAGAAGCAGAGGCCCCAGGGCGAGGGCCAGTCCCGTCGCGCAGCGGCTGACGGGCCGTCCGACCGACGCTCTTACTTCATCGGCGGCATCTGATGGCAATCGGCGCATTCGTCCGGTGCGTTGTGGTCCACCATGTCGGTGTGGCAGACGAGGCAGACCTGCCTCGTCCACCGGTCGATCTGGTCCGCCGGCTCATCGTGACAGTCGAAGCACAGCGTGTGGTCTTCCCGCTCGTGGTTCTCCTTCGCGCCCTCCCGGTGGCAGGAGATGCACCGCGTCTCGGGCTGATGGTGCTCCTCGTGGCAGCTCGCGCAGGCGTTCTCGGGCGTGCGCATCCCGGTCCCGGCGTGACAGTCGCCGCACTCGAACCCCATCTCCTCGACATGATACTCGTGCGAGAAGTGATGGCCGGGTGATGGCATGCGTCACAGGCCGCCCGCGAGGCCAGCGTGGTGCGGCCGTGGTCCTCGAGCGGCGTGTGACAGTCCGAGCACTCGAGGCCGGCCAGGAGGACGTGACGCTCGTGGCCGAAGGTGGCACCCTGGAAGCTCACCGTCTGCCGTTCCACGCCCAGGTGGCACGCCATACAGGCGTTCTCGCTCATCGCAGGCCCCAGATCCAGGTTGGGAACCGAGTAGGGCAGGGATCCCACGGCGACGGCTTCCCGCACGAGCTCCACCGCAGCCCGCAGGAGCTGGTCGGATCGTCCCACGTTGTGCGCGGCTTTGCCGATCCTGACGATCTCGACGTTTTCGCGCGCGAGCCGGAGCAGGCTGTCCGCTCGCCCGCGAGCACGCACCGGCGCGGTGTTCAGCGTGGAGGAGGCGTCCCGAACGGTGCGCTCTACGAGGGTGGTCCGCCGATCCATCTCTCCCTGCCACGCCGGTAGGATGTTGGCGTAACGGACTCCGTGGCAGGAGAGGCACGTGGCTTCGCCCGCGGCCTGGACCTCGCCATGCCCGGGGATCTCGGCCTGCAGCTCGTGGCAGCCCGTGCAGGACACCTGAGCCTCGAACATGGCGCTCGGCTGGGCCTCGGTCGCATGTCCCGCGATCCCGGCATACAGCTCCTTCTGCGCCTCGTGGGCGCCCTTGTGGCAGGAGAAGCAGTCCAGCTCATCGGCTATCGTCGAGGAGTGAGCGATGCGGTGCGAGATCAGGGTGTGGCACTGGGTGCACTCGATCTTGTGCTCCGCGATATGGACGGAGTGGAGCATGTCCGTGTTCTCGAATTCCCGCAGGCGCTCCTCCTCGGAGTGGCAGGTGGCGCAGCGCGACGGATCGGCGTCACCGGTCCCGCTGACCACGTCCGAGTGACAGGAAGTACAGGCGGTGAGATCCCTCACATACTGGGGATGATCGATGACGAAGCCCCCGGGCGACATCGCGCGTGGCGGGGAAGGGTGGCAATCCAAGCAGCCGACGACCGGCTGTTCCTCGATCTGTGCCGCCTTGAAGTGGCACAGGTAGCAGGTGGTGGGCGTGACCGCGATGTGATCGCCCTGGACGATCTGCGAGTGGCAGCTCGTGCAGCGGAGCTGCTTGCCGCGCCTCAGCTCTCCGAGATGATGCGCGTGGTCGAAGCGTACGCCGCGATAGTCGACCTCGCCTTCCAGCAGCCGCTCCGTGTGACAGCCGGAGCGCAGACAGGCCGCGTCGTCGATCTCGGCCCAGGGCCGGAGCCCGTAGGAGCCCGTCACGTATTTCACGACCTGGTTGGCCGCCTGGAGCTTGCCCATCGCCTCCGCTTTAATGCCCGGCGCGTAGTGGCACGCGATGCACTTCACGTCCTTGTGTGACGACGTGGCCCAGGACTCGTAGTACGGCTCCATCACGTGGCAGTTGAGGCAGAAATTGGGCTGGGCGCTGTACTCGATGAACCCGACGGCGCCGATCGTCGCCGCGATGACGACGACGATGCCGATCTGGATCACGACCGCCAGCGGTCGCGAGAAACGCTTCAGGCGAAGCAGGGGCATCGTGGCCTCGGGCCTCCCGAAAGCGATCTCAGCTCAGCCATCTCTCCTCCCCTGTCGAACCAGCACGGTGGCGAGAAAGACGGCCGCCAGAGCCAGGAACCAGGTTGGCACGAGAAGAAGCGTGTGCTCCCAACGCTGCTCCTCCATCACCTCCGCCCGGTTCCGGATGTTCGCCGACACGGAGCTTACTTTCCGTCCCAAGTCCTCCAGAGTCTCGAGATCGAGCGAGTGTTGGGCCGGCCCCATGAGGTGGTAGTCCGTGAGGGCCGAGCGGAAGCGGAAGCGCGCGTCGTCCGTCTCACGGCCGGCAGCCTGCAACTCGTCGATCGCCTCCTCGGCGAAGCGGACGTTTTGGCTCGCTCTCTCTGCAAGGATCTGGATCTCGGCGCCCATCTGGACCGCATCGCTACCGGCTTCCTGGTGACAGCCTCGGCACACCGCCTCGATCCCGTGGATTGGCACCAGCTCGGTGTCATGATTGCTGTGGCACCCCAGGCAGCCCGGCATTTTCCCGGCTCGGGCCGCCGGGCCGTGCGGCCCGTCATAGAAAGCCTGGCCCACGAGCCTGTGGCAGTGGCTGCACACATCCGCGAATTCGGTCGCGGATGCCGGGAGAGCCGAGTGGGAGCCGTGGCACGAGACGCACGTGGGGGCTGCGAGGTTGTACTTCTCGTACAGGCCGACCCCGTGGGCGCTTGCCCGGTAGACTTCTCCTTGGCCGGTCGGGATCCCGTACTGGGACATGATAGCCTCGTCGTCGTGGCAGGCGATGCAGGTCCCCATGATGTTCAGCGGATGCACGTCGCTGCGCGCGTCCTCCGGCGGCCGGATCGTGTGTGAGTCGTGGCAATCCGTGCACGTGGGCGCGTTCGGGTCGTCGTGATAGAACAGCAGCTCGCCGTGACGGCTCGTCCGCATCTCGGCCGCCTGATCGGCGGGAAGCCCGAACGGCCGCATCCGGTTCGGATCGGAGTGGCACTCGCCGCAGATCCTCACCGTCTCGAGCTTGGTCGGCCTGCCGATAAAGTCGCCGGCATGTGCCGCCTCCGCCTCGAGGGCCTCCGGATCGCCGCCATGACAGTCATGGCAGACGATGCCCTGGGCTGAATGCACCCCTTCCGCAAAGTCGCGCCGGTTCTCCTTATGGCAGATCACGCAGCCATATCGGCCCTCCTGCGCCGCGACAGCCCGCTGTACCAACTGTCGATCCGACGTGTCCTGCGCGGCCGCCACGCTCGGTCTGCCGGCGGCCGACACGAGCAGGAGCACGAAGATGCCGAGGACGCCGCGTCGCCGGCTCACGGTCCGTCCTCTCCGGATTCGCTCTCGATTGGCGTGTCCTCTCTGGCCCCCTCCACCGCCGGCTCTTCCGGCTCGCGGATGCCCGGCTCGGGGGGCAGGATCCTTTCCTCCAGCGCCGGCCCCATCCTGGCGCTCGGAGGGGTCGATTCGATACCTCTGCCAGCCACCCAGGCAAGCAGGAAGACGAGGAGATACAGCGTGGCCAGGGACGTCGCGACGGGTCGCTTCCTCCAGCTCGTCTCGGGCTTGCGGTCGAACAGCGGGAGCAGGAAGAGGGCCACGGCAAGCAGCGAGAAAAGCGCCAGCCCCGCACTTCCCAGATAGCGAATGAGGGCGAGCGACACGTCGACCACGACCCAGGTAGAGACGAGCCCGTCGGGAACGACGTACGGGTTGGCGGGCTCGCCGACCGGCCGCGGGAACAGCGCGGCCAGCGTCAACACGACCGCCAGCACGAGCACGCCCACCGAGAAGGAGCGCATCAACTGGTCGGGCCAGAACGGGATCCCCTCTCCAGCCACCGGCTCGGCAGGCGGCGCGACGCCCTGCTTTCGCACGAGGGCGAAGTGAAGAATGAGCAGTCCCAGGATCGCCCACGGCAGAACGATGACGTGCAGGGCGAAAAAGCGACTCAGCGTGGCTCCGGAGACGAACTGGTCCCCCTTGATCATGGCGGCTATGAAGCCCCCCAGAAGCGGCAGACCCTCCACCGCGGTCACGAACTCGGTGACGGTCCAGTACGCCCACTGGTCCCAGGGAAGCAGGTATCCGGTCGCGCCGAACGCCACGATGACGAGGATGAGGAGGAGGCCGATGATCCAGTTCGTCTCACGCGGCGGCTTGTACGCCCCGCTGAAGAACACCCTCACCAGGTGGGCGACGCCCACGACCACCAGCAGGCTGGCCGACCAGACGTGTGCATCGCGGAGCAGCCAGCCGAACGGGACGCGGGAGACGATGTACTGGATGCTCGGGTACGCCTCCTGCACCGATGGCCGGTAGTAGAAGGAGAGCAGCACGCCCGTGATCACCATGAAGATGAACAGCAGGTAGGTGATACCGCCCAGGGCATGCCTCCACCCCACGTGGGCCGGGAGGCGATAGGCCATGGATTTCCTGAACGCCTGGTCGATCGGAAGCCGGCGCCCGATCGGCCCGTACAGGAGGCCCAGGAAGCGGAGGAAGCCGAGGAGTGACGCGTCGATGCTCGAGACGAAATCGCCCCACAGACGGGAGAGCCACCTCCAGGGGCCACGCGGGCTTCGGTTCGGTTCGCTCATCTCAGCCGGTCAGATAGACGGTTCCCCGGCGCACGAACACCGAGTAGGGTTTCAGGGGGATCAGGCTCAGGCCGGTGACGACGTTCCCCCTCAGGTCGTAGACCACGTGGGTGCAGGGAGAGACCACCCGCAGAGACTCCGCCTCCCAACGGAGGATGCAACCGTCGAACGGTGACGTGCCCTGCACGGCGTAGAACCTCTCCTCGCCCCGAACGACCAGGATCGGCTCGTCTCCCCACGCGACGATTCGGCTGGCTCCGACCGGAAAATCGGATTCCCTCACCACCCTCACGGCCGGCTGAAGCTCGGCGATCCGAAGATGTTCGGGGGGGAGCAGGTAGATCGCCGTGACGAGACCCGCAAACGTCACGGAGAAAAGGATCACTCCGAGGAGGGCGAGCCCGCCGAGCCCGAGCCTTCCGCGCGGGCGATCGGGGACCGCCCCACCTGGGGCCAAGATGTCCGATTCCTCGTCCATGAACGCTCAGTCTATGTTCACCGATGCGTCGCGAACGCGCACCGTCCGAACCACATCCACGGGGCCCTCGCGACCGTCTGCTCGCCGCTGGTCGCTCTCGTCTAAGTGCGTCCGTCTCACGGCATTGCGCGTCGGCCCGACTGAAAGTACCCTAAAGTTGACGGTCCGAGCCTCTGAGGACAACCAGCGGTGCGTGCTCGGTTCGGAAAGCGCGACGATCCCAGACGATCCTCATCCAAGGCGATTTCAAGACGAAACGACCCCGGCGCGGGCAGGAGGTCGATGATCGTTCGCTTGAGACGGTTCTGTCGCGGAAAATGGGCCATCGGCCCCGTCGTGCTCCTTTTGACCCTCGCCCTCCAGTCGGGGCCGCTCCTCGCTCAGGGCATCCGGGGTACCGTCACGATCGACGGATCCTTCCTCCAGATGCCGACGATGGTTCGGGACAGCCTGCCGGAGAGCGAGGTACCCGGCGACGGTCTCGTTCGGCAGCTCGCGGACGGCACGATCGTCAGCTGCACCATCGGAGAGTTCTGCCGGTGGTACCGGCAGGGACCTCAGGAAGACGCCTGGGTCACCAACCAGGAGCTCCGGTTCACCGCCTGGGGCGGCGTGCGGGGCCTCTCTGCCACGGTGGCCCTTCGAGGCCGCGTCGGAACCTCCGAGATCTGGCCGCGGGCCAGCCAGGAGTTCGACGCGCTCGGCGCCTACCTGACGTATGACACGCGGGATGTCAGGATACGGGGCGGCCGCATCCAGCTGACGAACAGCCTCGGCTACTACAATTACGACGGAGCCGCCGTCCTCTGGAAGACCCTCCCGTTCCTCTGGGTGGAGGGCTGGGCCGGTTGGAGCCTCTCGCCGAACATCGACCAACCCCGCGACGGCGACCTCATGCAGGAGGCGGACATCTTCGCCCCGAACCGGCGCGGTCTCATCTTCGGCGCCGAGCTCGGGGCCCGGTGGGGCCGCAAGCTGGCGGGCAGCGTGCTATACCAGAGAGAGATCCGCACGGATCGGCTGGCGCTGTACACCGAGCGCCTCGCCTTCGATGTCGGCGTCCTGCTCGGCAACGTGTCGATCGACGCCAAGGGCAAGTACGACATGGCGTACGCCGATTTCAACGATGCCAAGCTCACGATCACGACGCCGATCGCGGCGGGCTTCGACTTCTCGGTCCAGGGCCGGCGATACCTTCCGTTCTTCGAGCTGTGGACGATCTGGGGGGCGTTCTCTCCGGTGGCGTTCAACGAAGCGACGGGCGCGGTTCGTTGGAGCTCGCCCGGGATCGGCCTCAGCCTGGAGGCGGCGGGCGGGTACCGGAAGTACGAGGACACGAACGCCGGAGCGCAGTTCGTGCAGATCAAGGACTACGGGTGGACGATCTCCGGCCGCGCGACCTGGGGCAACCACGGCTGGTACGCGGACGGCGGCTATCGCGCCATCACCGGGTTCGGAGCGGTCCGGTACGGCGGCGACCTCACCTTCGGCAAGACGTTCGGCCCGCGCACCTACGTCGGCCTGCGCGGCACCTCCACGCAGAACTTCGGTGAGTTCCGGGTGGGCGAGCAGCTCGTTCAAGGCGGTGGGATCGACGGGTCGATCGCGCTCGGCGACGTCGCGATCATCGGCAGCTATACGCTGTATCGCATCTCGTACGAGAATCAGCCGGGCGCGGAGGACTGGACGCAGAATCGGGCCTATGTCGGACTGCAGTGGCGGTTCGGCCTCGCGGGAGGAGATGGCATATGAGGAGGTTCGCCACGAGAGCCGCGCTCGCGGTTCCGGTGCTGCTTGTCGCCGGCGGCGTGCTCCACAGCCTGCCGCAGGAAAAGCCGTTCCCGCACGAGGTCCATGTCGACATGTTCAACTCCTGCCTCGGCTGCCACGCCGGGATCCCCGACGGCGACGAGGCACGACGCTTCTCGGTGACCGAGGCCGACTGCCTGGAGTGCCACGAGGAGGGCGAGATCGCCTGGGAAGAGCCGGGACTGGATGGCTCCAACCTCCTGTTCAGGCACGAGGAGCACCTCGAGATCGAGCCGATGGAGTGCGCCGAGTGCCACGCGCTCCCGGACGCCCAGGAGTTCATGGAGGTGGGGAGGCCGCGCCCGGCGATCTGCTTCGACTGCCACGACGGCGACTCGCACCTGGCCGCGAACACGGAGTGCTCGACCTGTCACCTGCCGTTGGCCGACGCGACGACGCTGACCGCCCGCCAGATCGCCGGCTTCCCGGCCCCGTTCAGCCACGAGCAGGACGATTTCATCTGGGCGCACGGCGATGCGGCGGGGGCGGCTGATGCCAACTGTACCTTCTGCCATGCGCAGGAGAGCTGCTCGCAATGCCACCTCAACGCGGCCAAGGTGCCCGCGATCGCGGCCCTTCCTTCCGATTCCCGGGTCGCGTCACTCACGGAGGGGAAGCCGGGTCGCTGGCCGCTTCCGTCCAGCCACGAGCGCTCGGATTGGGCCACGGTTCATGGTGAACAGGCCGCCGGAGCGATCGAAAGCTGCGCCAACTGCCACGCCCGCCCGAGCTGCTCCGGCTGCCACGGTGAGGAAGCCACCTTCCTGGCGGCGCTGCCAAAGCCCGTCGAGGGCGGGCCGGTAGGGGTGCAGGTCGTGGCTCTGCGGCCTCCTGGGCACACGTTCAACTTCGCGGCGCAGCACGCCACAGCCGCCTCGCTGGGACTGCCCAACTGCTCCGCCTGCCACACGCAGGGGTGGTGCTCGGACTGCCACGCGTTTCGGGGAACCGGCCAGCCGCCGCTTCCGTCGGTGCCATCGGCCCGGCACGAGGCTTCGAGCGGCGAGGAGGGCCCCGGCGTAGCCGCCGTGCCGTCGGCGGAGGCGGCGGGCGGTTTCCATCCCGTCGACTTCGTGATGCGGCACGCGGCGGAGGCGTACGCGGTCCGCTCGGACTGCACCGACTGCCACTCCACCGAGGTGTTCTGCCGCGACTGCCACACCAACCTCGGGTTCGGCGACGACCGGGCCACGCGGGGCAATGCGTTCCACAACCTCCAGCCGGACTGGCTGCTTTCCCACGGAAAGGCTGCGCGACAGGGGATGGAAGAGTGCGCGAGCTGTCACCAGCAGGACTCCTGTCTGCGCTGTCACTCCGCCAAGGCGGGATGGCGCGTGAACCCGCACGGCCCCGATTTCGACCCGGACCGTGTGGCGGATCGAAGCCGAGAGTCCTGTGGGATCTGCCACTCCGGCGATATCATCGAGCCGTAGGGGATCCTCCCTCGAGCCAGGCATCGCCCTCGATCTGGCCGTCGTCGCTCGTTACATCTAAAGACGTTACGTTTCGGAATGCATCTTAGAGTTGAGGCGGTAAGCCACGTTTCCGCGCAGGCGAACGGCCGGGTCTTTTCGAGCCCCCGAAGCCGCTTGATGATGCGCATAACGGCGATCCTGTTCGCCATCCTTTCGGTCGCTCCTTCCCTCCGAGCCCAGCAAGCGGACGACGGCTGCGTCTCCTGCCACCGGGGCCTGGACGACGATGTTCTCTCCCGGCCCACCCGGCTGTATGAGAACGACATCCACGCGCAGCGGGGCTTCGGCTGCGTTGCCTGTCACGGCGGCGACGGAACGGCCGTCGGCCCCGGCGCCGAGCAGGCGGCCAAGGATCCGGCGAAGGGTTACATTGGCAAGCCCGAACTGTGGCAGATCATCGAAGTGTGCGGCCGCTGTCACTCCGACGCCTCGTTTATGAAGCAGTACAACCCCTCCCTGCGCGTCGATCAGGTGACCGAGTACCTGACCTCCGTCCACGGCCGGCGGCTGCGGGACGAGGATGACCCGAATGTGGCCACCTGCGCGGACTGCCATGTCGCTCACTCTATTAAGCCCGCGTCCGACCCCAATTCAAGCGTGTATCCTCTCCAGGTGGCCGATACGTGCGCCTCGTGCCACGCGGACCCGGATCGGATGGGCACGTATGGTATCGCGACCAGCCAGTTCGATCGCTACAAGGAGAGCGTTCATTGGGAGGCGTTGTCCGTCGATGGTGACCTGTCGGCGCCCACCTGCAACGACTGTCATGGCAATCACGGCGCCAGCCCGCCTGGCATCTCCTGGGTCGGCAACGTGTGTGGGCAGTGTCATGTGGTCATGGAGGACCTGTTCAGCGAAAGTGATCACTCCGAGTTTCTCAACGACCTCGGGGAACCGGGCTGCTCCGCCTGCCACGCCAACCACGCGGTCCTGAGTCCGACCGACGAGTTCCTCGGCATGGGCGACGAGGCGATCTGTACCGATTGCCATCTACCTGATGATGAGGGTGGAGAAGCGGCGACGGCCATGCGAACGCTCATCGACTCCCTGCAAGCGAGGCTCGACGCGGCGGATTCAATTCTCCAGCAGGCCGAGAACGTCGGTATGCAGGTAAGTCAGGCTCAGTTCGAGCTCGGCGACGCCTTAAGCTCTCTCATCTCCGCCAGAAGAGCGGTCCACGCGTTCACCGTGGAAGCCGTGGACAAAGAAGTCGAAGCAGGCTTGGGCGTGACCGAGCGGGCGTACGCGCGTGGCCTGGACGCCCTGCGTGAGCTCCGGTTTCGGCGGGCCGGTCTCGCGGTATCGAGCCTGATCATCCTCATCCTCATCGCCGGGCTTCTCCTCAAGATCCGGGAGGCCGAGAAGAAGATGGAGGGGACGCTCGACTCGGTCCGCTCCTTCTTCTACGAGTCGATGAGGCGGGAAGGCGTTGCCGTGACAAGCGATCTCCGTCTCGCGGCCTGTGCGGTGCTCCTCGAGCTCGCCTACGCGGACAGGCGCTTCGCAGACAGCGAGCGGGCCCACCTCGAGGAGCTGATTCGTCGCCAGTTCGATCTGGACGCCGCACAGGCGGCGCGACTTATCGCGCTGGCCGACAAGGAGCGAACCGAGGCCAGGGACATCTCCCAGTTTACGGGGCTCATCGCCGAGGGCTTCACGTCGGAGCAGAAGACGTTGCTGCTCAAGGACATGTGGAGCCTAGTCCTCTCGGACGGAGAGTTGGCCAGGCGCGAGGAGTTCCTGGTGGAACGAATCGCCCGCCTCCTCGGATTGGGCTCCGCGGCCGTGGCCGACGTCCGGAAGGAGGTCTCCGATCGCTAGAGCGATGTTGACGGGAGAACCGTACATGGGAAAGAAAGGGAGAATCGACGAGTGACCGAAACGCAGCCTGGCGAGGGCACACGGCGAAGAAGCTTCATCCGGTGGTTCTTCGGCACCGCCGTTGGCGCGTTTCTGGTGGCGGTGTTTTACCCCGTCACCCGCTACATCATACCGCCAGCAGCTGCCGAATCTTCCTCGTCCTCCGTGACCCTGGGGATCAAGCCCAGCGACCTGGAACCGAACTCGGCCGAGATCTTCAAGTTCGGGAATCGCGCAGGAATCCTGCTACGCACGCCCTCGGGGGAACTGCGAGCCTTCTCGGCCGTGTGCACCCACCTGAGCTGCATCGTCCAGTACCGGCCTGACATCAGCCAAATCTGGTGCGCTTGCCACAACGGCCACTTCGACCTCAACGGCCACAACGTCTCAGGGCCGCCCCCGGCCCCGCTTGAGGCCTACACCGTGAATGTCCGCGAGGACGAGATCGTCGTGAGCCGGGGCTGAGCGTGGCGCGCATGCAGGAGAAGCTGGGCCGGCTATCTGTCTGGCTGGATGACCGTCTGGGCCTTGCCGGGGTCGGAGAGCTTGCAAAGCAGAAGGAGGTGCCGGTCCACAGGCACACCGTCTGGTACTATCTGGGCGGGATGACCCTATTCCTCTTTGTCGTTCAGATCGCCACCGGGGTGCTCCTTCTCTTCTACTACCGGCCCAGCGCCGAACACGCCTACGAGTCGGTCCAGTTTCTGATGGCGGAGGTGGAGTTCGGTTGGCTGTTCCGTTCCATTCACCACTGGGCAGCCAACCTCATGATCTTCACGGCCTTTCTCCACCTCTTGAGTGTTCTCCTGCTAAGGGCCTATCGTCGACCGCGCGAGATCACCTGGCTCTCGGGGGTAGCGCTTCTTATCCTCGCCATGGCTTTCGGTTTCACGGGCTACCTGCTGCCGTGGAACGAGCTGGCGTACTTCGCGACGCGCGTGGGCACGGAGATCCCGACCGCCATACCGCTGGTGGGTGGTTTTGTCGGCAAGGTGCTGAAGGGCGGCGACGATGTATCGGGCGCCACGCTCACCCGCTTCTACGCTTTCCACGTCTGGGTCCTGCCGTTCCTCTGCTTCGTCCTCGTGGGGCTACACCTATTCCTCGTCCAGAAAAAGGGGATGAGCGTGCCGCCAAGCGTTGAGAGGGAGGGCGGCGCCGCGAGTGCGATGCCGTTCTTCCCCAACTTCATGTTGCGGGACCTGGTGGGTTGGCTGGCAGCATTGGCGATCTTGGCCGGCCTGGCTGCTTTCTTCCCGGCCGAGCTCGGCGAGAAGGCCGATCCGTTCGTCCCGGCGCCGGCCGGCATCAAGCCCGAGTGGTACTTCATGTTCATGTTCCAGACGCTGAAGTACCTGCCAGCTCACATCATGGGGATCGAAGGGGAGATCATCGGAATCTTCGGCTTCATGCTGGCCGGCTTGCTCCTGTTCCTCGTCCCGTTTCTGGATCGACGGTCGGAGCGGGGCGATCCGAACCGGCTGCTCACGTGGATCGTGATCGCGGCGGTGCTGTACATCATCGTCCTGACCTATCTCGGCTACACCGCGAGCCCTACGGCCTGACCGGGATTCGTCACCGAGCAGGCAGGGGTCGGAGGAGGCCCGTTACGCGTGCACCCCCAGCTTTCCGGGAGAGCTGAATACATGCAGATGAAGATCCTGATGCCCTTCGCGCTGCTGTCTGCCTCGCTTGTCGGCGCAGGCTGTGGTTCCGATCCGCTGGACGACATGACGGTCGCGCGAGACGAAATCCCTCACGAGGTTGCCGTGCTCATCGACGCCGGGAACGCGGCTTTCAGCTCGGGGGACTACGAGACGGCCAGACAGCACTACCTGGGAGCGGCATCGCGCGACTCGACTGTGGCGGCCGCCTGGTACGGCGTCGCGATGACGGAGCGCGCTTTAGGGAACGATGCGGCAGCCGACTCCGCGCTGATGCGCCTCGGAGAGATGGGCGCCACGGCGGCTCCCCACCACGGGGCGGGCGGCTCGGCGGGGGCCTCTCCGGGCTCGCCGCACGGGTCACCTCACGGTTCCCCCAATGGGCCGCCGCCGGCGCGGGATTCGACGGAGCTATAAGCCCTTCAGGAAGCCGGTGGTATGCTGCGTCAACCAGGCACCACTACCTCCGGCTTCAAGCGCCCTCAGCTGACGGGTTCCTTCTCATTCCTCGGGCTTCGGATGGCACTCCGCGCACTTGGTGGGGGCGCTCAGCGACTCGTCCTCGGCCTTCGCGTCCTTGTGGCAGCTGACGCATGCGATGTGAAACGGGTTCTTCTTTAGGCTTTTCTCGGTACAACTCGGCGTGTCCTCTTCTTCGGGCTCGAGGTGACAGGCGGCGCAGGTCTCGACCTCCATTCCGCCCTGCGCGGCCTCGAGCGTAAGCTCTTCCTGAGTATGGTGACAGGTCGTGCACTCGAGCCTCTCGTAGTGCGCTTTGTGCGGGAAGCTGACGGGTGCCTTAGTGTCGGCGCACGCGTCGATCGTCACCTCTTCGGGGGGGTCTGTCGCCTGGGCTTGAGTCGGCCGCGCAGCGGCCAGCACGAGGACTGCGGACGTCAGCAATGCTAAGGATAGTCGACGCATGGCTTTTCTCTCCGGACTTGGGTGGGCGCCGCATCGTAAAGACCCGGTCGGGGCCCAGGCGGTCACTGCGCGTCGGCGGGCCCGCAGGTACCAACAATAGGGGCCCTTCCCGATGTTTGGAAAGTGGGCGGGTCGATTTGACACAGCCGGGCGACGGCCGGCATCTATTACCACACGCCGCGGCAACGCCGCGATGTTCATCAGCTCCTACCGACCGGTCCACCAAAGACCTGAACCGAGACCCCGAGGATGAGATCGCCATGAGCTCCGTCAATCATCTTAGGTCCCTCCTCTTGCTTGCCCTGTCGCTTGCGGTAGCCTGTGGGCCCGGGGGCTCCGCAGACGATGCCGACACGTCCGAGGATGACTCCACGGATCCCGCCGCGGTAGCGTCGGCTGCCCCCGGGTCCACCGATAAGGACACCGAGCCAGTCCAGGCGCAGCCCGACGAGACGCATCTGGCCAACCTGCAGATGCTCACCTTCGCGGGCGAGAACGCGGAGGCGTACTGGAACAGCGCGTCTGACGAGCTGATCTTTCAGGCCACCCGGCCGGGATTGACCGAGTGCGACCAGATCTTCACGATGGACGACCGCGGCCGGAACCTCCAGTTGGTCTCGACCGGCGAGGGCCGGACGACCTGTGCCTATTTCTTCCCGAACAAGGATCGAATCCTCTATAGCTCCACACACGCGAAGAGCCCGAGCTGTCCTCCTCCGCCCGACTACAGCCGCGGCTACGTCTGGGCTCTGTACGACTACGACATCTACACGGCTAACTCCGATGGCACCGGCCTGAAGAGGCTCACGGAGACGCCCGGATACGATGCCGAGGCGACGATCTCCTCGGACGGCGACAAGATCGTCTTCACATCCGCCAGAGATGGGGACCTCGAGATCTACACCATGGACCCGGATGGCAGCGATGTGCGGCGGCTGACCCACGAGGAGGGATACGACGGCGGCCCCTTCTTCTCGGCCGATGGCAGGAAGATCGTGTATCGGGCCTACCATCCGACGGACCTCGAGGAGCTGGAGGATTACCGCTCGCTCCTGGGCGAGAACCTCGTTCGACCCGGAACGCTGGAGCTCTTCGTCATGGATGCGGACGGGTCCAACAAGCGCCAGATCACCTTCAACGGAGCGGCCAACTTCGGCCCCTTTTTCCACCCGGACGGCGAGCGGATCATCTTCAGCTCCAACCTGAACGCTCCGGATGGACGTAACTTCGACCTTTACCTCATCAACGTGGATGGCACCGGCCTGGAGCGGGTTACGACACACCCGGAATTCGACGGCTTCCCGATGTTCACGCCCGACGGCAGCCGTCTCGTGTTCGCCTCGAACCGGCACAACCGGCAGCAGGGAGACACGAACGTGTTCGTGGCCGAGTGGGTAGAAGATCCGGCCACCGATGCTAAGGAAGAGGGGCCGTGACGACCGACCCGAACCGACTGATACCTGCGATGTCCATATTCTCGAGGTTGCGGAGACGTAGCATGACCGCCGCAGCGCTGCTCGCCGCCGCCGCGTTACTTATCGGCACCGGTCCCCGAAGCCGGGCGCTGGCCCAACAGACCGACCCCCACCACCCGTCAGCAGCCGGGTCCGGGGAAACGCTGGTCTGTCCGGTGCCGCCCCAGGCTCCGGCGGTCGATCCGGATGTGGTGGGCCGATATCTGGCTGCCGACGACCTGGAAGGTCGCCTCGCGGGCTCGCCGGGCGCGCGTTGCGCCGGAGACTTCATCGCGAGGCAGTTCGAGCTTCTAGGGCTCGAGCCGGCCGGCGAGGACGGCACCTTCTTCCAAACGGTACCGCTGGCGAGCTCGATCAACCCGCACGCTCCATCCGGAACCGGCCGAAACGTCGTCGCGCTCCTCCGCGGCGATGATCCGAACCGCCGAGCTGACGTCGTCATCATCGGAGCGCATTACGACCATCTCGGCCGAGGCCCGTTCGGCTCGCTGGAGCCCGACGCGAACGAGATCCACAACGGGGCGGATGACAACGCCTCCGGCGTCGCCGCCCTGCTCGAGACGGCCGACCTCCTGGTACACGGTCAGCCGCCGGCCCGCTCGATCCTGTTTATCGCCTTCACGGGCGAGGAGTTCGGTCTGCTCGGATCCGCGCAATACGCGCGCGCTCCGACGATGCCTCTCGAGCGGACCGTCGCGATGCTGAATCTGGACATGGTCGGTCGGCTTGGGACGGGTCCGCTGATCGTATATGGCGTGGACACGGCCGCGGAGTGGGAGAGGCTGGTCAACGACACAGCCGCCGAGCTGGGGGTGGAGGTGGCGTTCAACGGATCCGGCTACGGGCCCAGCGACCACACCTCCTTCTATTCCCAGGACATCCCGGTCCTGCACTTCTTCACCAACGTCCACTCCGAGTACCACAAGCCGTCGGACGACTGGGAGCTCATCGATGTGGAGGGTCTGCTCAGCGTCTCGGCGCTGGTAGCGGGGATCGTGGAGCGGGTCGCCGAGCGGCCGACCCGGCTCACCCTGCAACGGGCCGAGGCTCCACCTCCGGTAAGCGAGGGCGGCTACGGGGCGTACCTGGGCACGGTGCCCGACTTCGCGCCCGTGGACTTCGGGGTCCGGCTGAGCGGGGTGAGCGCAGGGTCTCCCGCCGAGCAAGCAGGCATGCACAAGGGTGATGTCCTCATACGCTTAGGTGGGGAGGAGATCGAGGATCTTTACGCCTTCACAGATGCCCTCCGATCCCATGCTCCTGGCGACACGGTGGAGATCGTCGTCCTGAGGGAGGGAGAAGAGGTCCCGCTGGTGGCCGTGCTCGGTAGTCGGGGAGAGCGGGAGTGAGCGGCGCCGGGCTGGAGGACTATGCCGACCTCGTCCAGCCGTCCGAGACGAAGGTCTTGCTGCTCGTGCTCGATGGGCTCGGGGGGCTGCCCCTCGAGCCGGGCGGACCGACGGAGCTGGAGGCTGCGCGCACGCCCAACCTGGACGATCTGGCCTGGACTGCGGAGGTCGGGCTCCACGATCCCGTCGGCCCCGGTATCACTCCCGGGAGTGGGCCTGGTCACCTGGCCCTCTTCGGCTATGATCCGCTCCGATACAGGATCGGGCGCGGCGTGCTTGAAGCCCTCGGGATCGATTTCCCGCTCGAGCCCGGCGACATAGCGGCACGCGGGAACTTCTGCACGGTCGACGGCGCGGGAAACGTCACCGACCGACGGGCCGGCCGCATCCCGACCGCCGAGGCGGAGCGACTGGTCGAGGCGCTCGAGAGGATCCCCCGCGGCGAGACCCAGATCTTCGTCCGTGCAGTGAAGGAGCATCGCTTCCTTCTCGTGCTGCGACCCCCCAGGCCCATGAGCCCTGATCTGGCCGACACGGATCCCGGCCGGACCGGCGTTCCGCCTCTTCCCGTGACCGCGGGCTCGACGGCCTCGCAGGCCACGGCGGCACTGGTGAGCGAATGGCTGCGAGCAGCGCACGAGGTGCTCGCCGGAGAGCCGGCAGCGAACATGGCCCTTCTTCGAGGTTTTTCGGTCCTACCCGACTGGCCACGCTTCCCGGACGCCTTCGGTATGCGGGCCTTCGCGGCAGCGGCCTACCCTATGTATCGGGGCGTGGCCAGGTTGGTCGGCATGGAGGCGATCGCGGTCGACGAAGATCCGTCCGCGCTCGTGACGGCGCTGGAAGACGCGGTCTCGGCTCACGATTTCTTCTTCCTCCACTTCAAGCCGCCCGACAAGGCCGGCGAAGATGGGGATTTCGATCGGAAGGTGGCCGTGATCGAGGAAGTAGACCGGATCTTGCCGGCGCTGATTGGTGTCCGGCCGGACGTGGTGCTCGTTACCGGCGACCATTCCACTCCCTCGCTACTCCGTGCGCACAGCTGGCATCCCGTGCCCTACCTGCTCTGGTCCAACGTGTCACGGGGTCACGGCGCAGAGACCTTCGGGGAGAGGCCGTGCGCCCGAGCGGGCTATGGCGTCCGGCGCGGTCGAGACCTAATGCCTCTTGCCACGGCGGCCGCCGGGAGGTTCGTGAAGTTCGGAGCCTGAGTAGCGGGTGGCCGATGCTCAGCGAGGCAGTTCCTGCGTTTGGAGGAAAGCCGTGAGGTCCGCCACTTCACCGGGTCTGAATATCGGCCAATAACCCTTCTCGGCGGCCGCCTGCTCCTCCACGATCAAGGTGTGATTCCACAGCGCCGAGACTACACTGGCGGGTGAGCTCAGGCCCTCAGGCCGAGACAGATCGCCGCCGACTGACCCTACCCGGCCGTCCAACGAATGACAATCCAGACACCCTTTCTGGCGGATGAGGAGTCGTCCCCGGTTCGGATCGCCCGATTCAGCGAAGTAGCGTAACGAGTAGAGGTAAGCGACGAGATCCGCCATCTCGGCCGGCTGGAGCTGGATTCCCTTGATTCCACGAGCTTTCATCGCGCGCAGCATCCGCGGCTGCTTGTTCCACATCGCCGAGGCGAACTCGGTCAGGCTCCGATAGGCCGCACGCTCGGCGAGATCTGGCGCGCCGCTCCCCGGAGAGCCGTGGCAAAGCGAACAGCCTCTTTCCACAAACAGGCTGCGCCCTTCAGTCGCACGGCCTGGGAGAACGTAAAGGGACTCGTTAACGGGGCTTTGCGATGCCGACTTGAGGAATGCGATCAGGTCGATCAGCTCCGCCCCCGTGAAGGTCGGGCGAGGGATCCCCCGCTCCTGCAAGCGCTCCGACATGGCGGGGCCGTGGTTCCACATCGCAGTAGCAACCTGGATCGGCGACGGCGATTGATCGAGATGGTCGAGATCGGGACCGACCACTCCGCCTATCCCGCCCACCTGATGGCACACTATGCACTGCTTCTCGTTGAACACGACCTCGCCAGCGGAGGGATCTCCGGGAGGATCGAAGTATTCGACTGTGAACAGGAAGGCGATGAGATCGCCGGTTTCGCGTGGGCTAAGATGCGGTCGGCGGATGTCCAGTTCCTGCATCCGCTCGATCATCTCCGGGCCATGGTTCCACATGTCCGCCGCTAGGTCGTAGAACGATCGGAGCCTGGGTGTCTGCCCCAGATCCGGTCCTTCCGATCCACCCAACCCTATTACCGAATGACACTTGACACATCCCTTGGCCCCGAACACGCGTGAGCCCGCGGCCGCGCTCATCGCCGGTTCCACCGCCTCCTGAGCGATGATCGAGCGCGGCGGCAGGAATAGCAGGATGGCCGCGAGACACGGCGCCGCTCTCCAGACGCCGCCGCGGGCGAACGGTCTGAAACTGTTCTTGCTCATCGCGTCCTCCAAGACCCGGATCTCTGGCTCGCGCAGTTTAACGCGGATATCCTCGATCACGGCTCGGTGCCCAATGCTCTGAGATATGCGGAAAGATCCCGCATCTCGTCGCCTTCGAAGCGTGGCCATTCCCGATGCTCCTCCTCCGCCATGTCGAACATGGCAGGTGCGTGTTCCCACATAGCCGTGGCCAGGCCGAGCGGTGAGAGCACGGCTTCCGAATCCGCCAGGTCCGGTGCCGAAGCTTGGTCCCGCCCGTGGCAGGCCGCGCACCCCTTCTGCACGTACAAACGCTCACCGATCTGGACATCGCCTTCCGTCTCGTAGAACCGAAGGTAGTAAAGGAAGGCGATCAGGTCGGCCATCT
>JARRMU010000031.1:0-22138 GCA_037385645.1 Gemmatimonadales bacterium | reverse complement strand
TGACGGATACGAACGGGATGCTGCCGAGGGCCAGAATCCCCTACGGCACTTGGGGAAGCAGCTACTTTCCCGCCTGGCAGACCTCGGCTCTGGCGGAGGTCAATATCGGCCAGTTCGCCGGCGAGTCGATGAACCGGATCCTCGGTCTGAGAAAGGTCCCCAAGAGCGAGCTCGAGTACCTGGTCATCGGGTCGACGATCCCCTGGCATTGGAAGTTCTGGAACGCGCCGTTGGTGGCAAGCTGCCTTGGCACCCGTATCCCCGGCTATCACCTCGAGCAGGCGTGCGCCACCGGTCTGCAGGCCGTGCTGCACGGAGGCGCCGAAGTGGAGACCCGCTCGGCGGACGTCGTGGGTGTTCTGACCTTCGACCGCACGAGCGACTCGCCGGTCGGGGTCTTCCCGGAGCGCCGGGCGCACGAGCGAACGCTGCCGATCAGCGATGTGTGGGACAACTTCGGCTTCGATCCCGCCACCGGGAACGCGATGATCGCCGCCGCAGGCCTCGCGGCGCGAAAGTACAAGACGGATCGGGCCGAGACGGACGACCTCGCCTTCCACCGCTACCAGCAATACTTCGAGGCGAAGGAGAGCGGCTTCCTCGATCGCGTGCTCGTGCCGCTCGACGTGCTCAACGTCCAGGGCCGCCCGCTGGGTCGCGTCGACGAGGACCTGGGCGTGCGGCCGGTGTCACCAGCCGGACTGCGCGCCATGCGGGAGCTGGATACGTGTGTCACGTCCGGCACGCAGACCCACGCTTCCGACGGCATGGCCTGCCTGTTGGTGACGACGGAGGAGAAGGCGCGAGAGCTGAGCCCGCGGCCGGAGATCGATATCCGCTTCGTCGCCAAGGCGGAGGTGCGGACCCATCCTAGCCTCATGCCGGAGGCGCCGGCCATGGCCGTGGGAAAGCTCCTCGAGAAGACCGGCTCGACGATGGACGACATGGCCGTGGTCAAGAACCACAACCCGTTCGCGGTCAACGACGTGATATTCTCACGGGTGATGGATTACGACTGGCACGAGATGAACAAGACCGGCAGCTCCCTGGTTTGGGGGCACCCGCAGGGTCCGACCCTGACGCGGATCCTGATCGAGGCCCTCGAAGAGGCGGTCTCGCTGGGCGGCGGAAACGTGCTGGTCTTCGGCTGTGCGGCCGGCGACGTGGGGATCGCCGCCGAGTTCCGTGTCAACTGAGCCCAACCGGCCCTTGATGTCGGCCGCCGATGGCGAGCCGACGGCGAGCTGATTCGAAACTGACGATCGCGTAGGAGATAGACGACCGATGAGCACGACGACAGCGACCTCGACAACGAGCTCTACACGGACCTCGACCATGACCTCGATGCGGGAGCCGACGCTGCGGACGATCGGCCTCGGAGGCGTGAGCGAGATCTTCCGCGCCGGACGACTACCGGCGGATGCCGCCGACCTCGTGGACCGCGTGTTCGGCGGTCCCGAAGAGCGCGGCTGCATGGTCATCTCCGGAGCCAACGGGATCGTCGGCGCGGGCAAGACGATGCAGCTCGGCGCCAGGCTGGTGGATTACGATGTCCCGATCGTGGCGCTAGACTTTCCCTCCGCGCCGGATGGGATCGGGCGGCAGTATCCGGGGCTCGTCGCCGCGTTCGGACGCCAGGGTGCCGACCGGATCATGCGCAATATCGTGCGGCTCAGCTACGACGGCGTCGACCTGCCGGCGGAGCTGAAGGAGTTCCGTCCCCGGTTCCTGCTCGAGGCGATTCCCGAGATTCTGGATGTTAAGAAAAAGCATTACGCGATCTTTCGCAACATGTTTCCCGACATAGCGATACGATCTGTCACATCCGGATTCCCCAGCTCGGAGCTCGGGGTCGGCGTGGCCCATCCGGCGTTCCCGCACGAGATCAACAAGATCTGGGAGATCGTCGAGCCGGAGCCCTCCGACATCACGCAGCTCTTCTGGGCTCTGGGGCTGATCCCGGTTCCTGTCAGCGACCACTGGTCGTTCGTTCTGGACGTGCTGTTCTGCGGCTCTGTGCTCGCCGGGCTCCGGTATCATCGGGCCAGCAACATGCCGTACTGGAAGATCGACAAGCTCACGCGAAAGATGCTCGGACCGAACCCGTTCCGGGCCAGCGACGCGATCGGGGCGCCGGGGGCGAACTTCCTGATCTGGTCCTGCCTCCACCACCTGAGCGGGACCTACGGCGAATTGTTCACGCCGACGCCCGAGCTGGTGGAGCACAAGGAGACGGGAGCGACCTGGTATCCGCCCAACCACTTCCGGCCCCTTGTCGACTGGAAGCTCGACGCCGACGAACAAGAGGAGTTCCGGGTGTGGACGCTGGGGCCGCTGTTCCAGATGGCGAACCTGATGGTCCACGAGCGGAGAGCGCATCTCTCCCACATCAACGCCATCGGCGAGCTGTGTGCACAGTTTCGCCGCGGTATTCTGGCGGTGATTCGCGATCTCGGACCCGAGGCGGCGACGGCCGTCGTCGAAGCCTACCACGAGAGACACCCGGAGGCGGCGGAGCTCGGCTGGTTTCCCGAGGCGTTCGAGGGGATGGACGCACCGGAGTGGCAACAGCTCTACGTCAACGCGGAGCACGATGGTCGGGTCGGCGTCGTGACGATCAGCAGGGAGAGCTACAACTGGGATGTCGATCGGGAGCTGAACCGAGCCCTCGATTGGCTCCGGACCGAAGGGATCGGGAGCGTGATCGTCACGGGCGATTTCCACCTGTCGACGCAGATGGTCGGGGCCGATACGAGCGACTTCTTCCCCGCGCTCGATAGCGAGGAGGAGGGCCTTCGGATCGCGAGCGAGTGGTCCCGAACGGCCCGCCGCCTGCACGAGGACTTCGAGATCTCGGTCGGATTCGTGAACGGCAAGCGTTGCCTGGGAGGCATGCTGGAACTCCTCCTTCACTGCCGATACCTCGTGGCCGTGGACGGAGCGTCTCTCGGGTTCCCCGAGGTGACTCTACCCGTCGTGCCGGGCATGGAAGGCTGTCACTGGCCGATCCGAAAATCTGCTCCCGAGCACTGGCCCCGGATTCTGCACCTGCTCCTGAGCGGTCGTCCGGTCAGGGCGGGAGATGCCGTGGGTTGGCTGATCGACTATTCGGGATCCATGGAGGACGCCTTGAAGATGGCCTGGGAGCTGGCCTCGGGAGGCGATCACGGGATAGCCGAGCGCACCATCGAGACAGGCGTCCTGGATGGGGTGCCGACGGATCTGAGCGATCTCCCAGCGGCCGACTCCGAGGGTTCCGAGATCGCCAGGGGGGCGATCATGGCCTGCGTTCAGGACGCGTGTGGCTCCACGCTGGCCGACGCGCTGGCGGTCCAGGCCAAGCACGCGGCCGGCTTCCTCGTCTCGCCCGCGTGTCGTCGGGGCGTGGTGGGCGCCGAGTACAAGCGGGTCATGTCGGTATAGGCCGACCCAGGCCGAGGCTGGCCACTCCCGCCGCGGGTCTTCGTGGGCGCGCTCACCGCGAGCTCACCCTTGAGGAGGTCTAACCGGGGACCGGTACCGGCTCGGCGAAGAATCGCCGCTTGGCCCACAAGGAGGCTTGCACGAGGCCAATCATCACGGGGACCTCGACCAGAGGTCCGATCACCGTGGCGAACGCGGCCTGCGACTGGATGCCGAACACCGCGACGGCCACCGCGATCGCGAGCTCGAAGTCGTTGCTGGCGGCGGTCAGCGCGACCGTCGTGGTCTGCGGGTAGTCGCCCCTGAGCATCCGCGCGCCAAAGAAGGTCACGGCGAACATAATGAGGAAGTACAGCGTGAGCGGGATGGCGATGCGCAGCACATCGTAGGGAAGCTGTACGATCGCCTCGCCCTGCAGCGAGAACATGACCACGACCGTGAACAGAAGCGCCGCCAGGGTGATCGGACTGATCCGCGGCACGAATACCTGCTCGTACCAGTCGCTTCCCCTGGCCCGCAGCAGCGTGAAGCGCGTGATCACGCCAGCCACGAACGGGATGCCGAGGTAGATGGCCACGGTCCGCGCGATCTCACCGATGCCCACCTGGACGGCCGCCCCCTCCATGCCCACGAGAGGCGGCAGGAAGGTGATGAAAACCCAGGCATAGAAGCCGTAGAAGAGCACCTGAAACACGGCGTTCGCGGCGACGAGACCGGCGGCGAGGTCGTGGTCTCCCTCCGCCAAGTCGTTCCAGACGAGCACCATGGCGATGCAGCGGGCGAGGCCGACGAGGATGAGTCCGACCGCGTAACCGGGGAGGTCGGAGAGGAATACGACGGCGAGGACGAACATGACGAGCGGGCCGGCGATCCAGTTCTGGAGAAGCGACAGGCCGAGGATCCGCTTGTGCCGGAAGACGACCCAGAACTTTTCGTAGCGCACCTTGGCGAGCGGCGGGTACATCATCAGGATGAGCCCGAGAGCGATGGGAATCGAAGTCGTCCCGATCTGAGTCGCGGAGCTCAGGGTCTGGATCGCCTGGGGCCAGGCGTAGCCGAGCCCGACGCCGAGACCCATCGCCGCGAAGATCCACAGGGTCAGGTACCGGTCGAGGAAGGACAGCCGCTTGGAAGCCGCCGATTCGGAAGCGCTCTCGGCGGCCATCGGCTTGATCGCAGGGGCGTGATCGAGCCCGCTCATCGCACCACCTCAGCCGCTGCCTTCTCCGCGGCTCCATCACCGGCCTGCGCGTGTTACAAGGCGTCCGAAGCATCGACACAGCGCTCCGCGCGCATGGCAACTAGCTGGTCCGCGATGTCGGGGAAGGGCGCTCGAGCCAGAAGGTCGCGGAGCAGGTCGATCAGCCGTTCGTGCGCGTCGTCGACGGGCTCTGCGATGCGATAGTAGATCCACAGACCTTCGCGTCGGTCCTCGACCAGACCCGCGTTCCTCAGATAGCGGAGGTGTCTCGACGCCTTGGACTGCGACATCTCCAGGAACCGCTCGACTTCGCATCCGCACAGCTCGCCGTATCTGAACAGAAGGAGGAGAATGTCGAGTCTCGATTCCTCGGATAGCGCCTTGAACCGTCGCGCGAGATGCCGCATGATGTGCGCCTGATATAGGAAATACCCGTATACGCGACTATACGATAACAGGCGACCTCGAGCGACCGCAACCGGAGCCGGGCACTTGCCCGGAGGCAGCGGGCCGTGCTCTAATCACCTCGCCCATGGCCGCACTCATTCGCGCTCTGACCTACGCGTCTCTGTTCATTGGACTCGTGCTCGTGTTCGTGCCCGCTCGCGTGCTCGAATGGTCCGGCGTCGTGCGGCCCGAGATCGGCGCGCCCCAGATCGTGGGAATCGTGGTTGGTGTGGCCGGTGGCGTCCTGGCTCTGTCTTGCGTCTTCACCTTCGCCTTGGCGGGCAAGGGCCCGCCCGCTCCGTTCGACCCGCCTCGCCGCCTCGTCGTCCGCGGACCGTACCGATTCGTCAGGAATCCGATGTACACAGGAGCCGGCTTGGCGCTTGCCGGCGCATCCCTCTTCTTCGAGTCCCTGGCGCTTGCCGGCTACGCGGCTCTCTTCCTCGTGGTTGTCCACCTCTTCGTCCGGATCTACGAGGAGCCTACGCTGCGGAGAACGTTCGGCGAGGAGTACGAAGCGTACTGCGGCAGAGTCGGACGCTGGCTACCGAGACGGCCGGCTCAACCGCCGGCGGACCCGACGGTGAAGCGGCCTTCGGCGTGATCTAGCCTGCCGATGAGACGCGAGACGAGGCTGGGGCTCGGCGCCAATTGGCGACAGTTCACCCTCCTGGTGGTCGTCAACGCCTTCGTCGGCGCCATGGTCGGCCTGGAGCGCACCGTCGTGCCGCTGATCGCCGAGCAGGATTTCGGAGTCGTGTCCCGAGCGGCGATTCTTTCCTTCATCGGCACCTTCGGCCTCGTCAAGGCGATCGCCAACCTCTTCGCCGGCCGACTCTCCGACCAGGTAGGCCGCAGGCGCGTCCTGATCGCCGGCTGGCTGGCCGGCGTGCCCGTCCCGTTCATGGTGATGTGGGCCCCCGCCTGGTCGTGGATCGTGGCGGCGAACGTGCTGCTCGGCGTCAACCAGGGGCTGGCCTGGTCCACGACCGTGATCATGAAGATCGACCTCGTCGGGCCCCGGCGACGGGGCCTTGCCATGGGACTGAACGAGTTCGCCGGTTACGTGGCCGTGGGGGCGGCGGCGTTGGCGAGCGGTTTGATCGCCAGCCGCTTCGGGCTGCGGCCCGAGCCGTTCTACCTGGGGATAGCCTTCGCGGCCCTGGGCCTCGGGCTCTCGCTCTTCTTCGTCCGGGACACGGTGGACCACGTACGCGTCGAGGCTGGGGAACGCGACTCGAACCCGACGCGCAAGCCGAGCGAATCGAACGAGGCTGGCCGGTCGCCCGACTCGAACGCGGCGAGTCGTCCCACGTGGCGGGAGGTCTTCGCGCGGACGACTTGGAAAGACAAGAGCCTCTCCAGCTGCAGTCAGGCCGGTCTCGTCAACAACCTGAACGACGGATTGGCATGGGGACTCTTTCCGCTCTTTTTCGCGAGCGGCGGCATGTCCCTGGACCGGATCGCCACGCTGGCCGCCGCCTACCCGCTGGCGTGGGGCATGCTGCAGTTGGGCACCGGTGCGCTCAGCGACCACTGGGGCAGGAAGCCGCTGATCGTATCCGGAATGGTGCTCCAGGGGCTCGCGCTCTTTGCTGTCGCGACGCTCGCAAGTTTCGGAGCTTGGTTGGGCGCGTCGATCGCGCTCGGGCTCGGCACGGCTCTGGTCTACCCGACGCTGCTTGCGGCCGTGGGCGACGTGGCCGAGCCGGACTGGCGAGCCTCGGCAATCGGGGTGTACCGGCTGTGGCGAGACGGAGGCTACGCGGTGGGGGCCCTGGCCGTGGGCCTCGTTGCGGATGCGCTCGGCGGGAAGACAGCCATTTCGGCCACGGCCGGGCTCACCGTTGCGTCAGGACTCGTCGTTGCCCTGCGGATGCCTTCCGAGGCGTGGCGGGTGCGAGCCGCATGAGCGCGGAGCCACGGGCCCGGAGCGCATGAGCACCCTACCGGACGTGGCGTTTCGGCTCCGAGACGTGCGCCAGGCGAAATCCGGCCGGGTGCTGCTTCGGGACATCGACCTCCTCATCCCTCGCGGGCAAATCACGGTGCTACTCGGCTCATCAGGAGCCGGAAAGACCTCGCTCCTCCGGCTGTTGAATCGATTGGATGACCCGGAGGCCGGCGAGATCTCCTATCTGGGCCGGGCACTCGTCGATTATCCCGTGACGGAGCTCCGCCAGCGGGTGGGTTTCGTCTTCCAGACGCCCACCATGTTTGCGGGATCGGTGCATGACAACCTCCGCGAAGCGGCGGAGATCGCGGGCTTGGAGGACCGGGACTTCCCGCACCGGGCGCGTGAGGCGTTGGAGCTGGCCGGGCTGGATCCTGCACTCGAGGCCCGGCCGTCTCACGAGCTCTCGGTGGGCGAGCAGCAGCGCGCCACGCTGGCACGAACGCTGATCGGCGGGCCGGAGGTGCTTCTCCTCGACGAGCCGACGTCGGCGCTCGATCCGGAGTCATCGGAGTTCCTCTTGGCGTCGATTCGGAGGCTCCGCACCGAGCGGGGCATAACGGTCGTCCTATCGACCCATCGGCATGACGAGGCTGCGGCCATCGCCGATGAGGCGGTACGCCTTTCGGAGGGTGCCGTAGAGGAGTCCGGGGAGGCCGCTGATGTCCTGGCATAGCGTGGCGGCTGCGGCCCCGATGCTACGCCTACAGGAGCGACTCGACCCGCGGGCGGGCCTGCAGCCCGAGACTCTCCAATCCCCGATCCTCGGGCTCTCCTGGCTTGATCTGGTTGCCGCGTGCGGCCTCGTGCTTCTGGCCGTGGGCCTTTCACGCTGGCAGCGGCTGGGGCTCACGGGGAGCCTGGTCACGGGAGCGCTCAGATCCGTCGTGCAGCTCGCGCTGGTCGGGTACGTCCTCGTCTACATCTTCGCCATCGACCAGTGGTGGCTGGTGCTCGGTGCGCTCGCCGTCATGCTGGCCGTGGCCTCGCGAGAGGCAGTACGGCGGCAGGAAGAGCGTACCCTGCGGCTGTACGGCATGACCTGGCTGGCGCTGCTCGTCGGATCCGGTTTCACGCTCTTCTACGTGAGCCTGGTAGTCGTCCGCATCGAGCCCTGGTATAACCCACGCTACCTCATCCCGCTGTTCGGGATGATCGTCGGGAACGCGAGGAACGCGGCGGCGCTGGCGCATGAGCGGCTTGCCGCCGAGCTGCGGGCGAGGCGCGGGGAGGTCGAGGCCTACCTGTCGCTCGGTGCCACGGCGGCGCGAGCTTCGAGGGGACCGACCCGAAGCGCGCTGCGCGCTGCGCTCATCCCGACGGTGAACAGCCTGATGGTGGTGGGCCTCGTGGCGCTCCCCGGCATGATGACGGGGCAGATCCTCGCAGGCGTCTCGCCGTTGCTGGCCATCCGCTACCAGATCGTCGTGATGTTCATGCTGGCTAGCGCGGTGTCCGTCTCGGCTGTGATCGTCGTGCTCTGGAACCGCCGACTCTTCTTCACGCCCGATGAGCAGCTGCGGATCGGCGGCGGGTCCGTTTGAGACCGCGCGGGCACGCCGCGCCCCCAGCGCCGCGGCCGTCTGAGCTACGCCGCGCCACGTAGCGCGGCGGCCGCGTGAGTTCCGCTGCGCCGGTGCTCAGGAGGTAGCAGTGCGCAGGAGAAAGCCGTAGATGGCGACGTTGCCAACCAGGAGCGCCGCCCCGAGCCACGGCTCGATTCGCGCCCACCTGACCGGATCCACGGCGCCCCCGATGTAATGGCCGAGAAAGCTGTGGCCGTAATCCGGCTCTCCGGCGGCGCGGCGGAAGCGGTTTTCCAGCCGCGTGAGCGGACACGTCCCGCCGATGAACTCGATGCCGGCACCATATGCCACGCAGGGGATGTGCAACCAAGCGAGCCATGGCTTCCACAGCACCGCCAGAGGGCCCGCCACGACAAAAAGGACGAAGCCGAAGTGAACGACGAACACGACGCCCGCGAGAGCTCGATATCTCGATCTCATCGGTGGATGGCCGCTAGAACGGATTCGTGGCGAAGACCGAGAACTCGGGGATGAAGCCGCGGGCGTCGACCTTGAGGGCCCCGACGATCGCATCGGCGATTTCCTCCGGGCGGAGCTTCTTGGGGGAGGCCTGCTGCTCGTATCCGGCCTTGGATGAGAATCCCGTCACCACCTCGCTCGGGTTCACGAGCATGACGCGCACGTCGTGGCGCCGCAGCTCATCGCGCCAACACTCCGTCATCCCGCGCAGGGCGAACTTCGATGAGCTGTATGCCGTGCTCCCGCGTCCTCCTTTGAGTCCGGAGGTCGAGGCGATGTTGATCAGCTCGCCGCCGCCCTGCTTGACGAACTGGCGAGCTGCCTCCCGCCCCATCAGGAAGGCGCCGAACACGTTGGTGCGATATACGGCCTCCAGCTCGTCCAACTCCATCTCGACGAGCGGCTTGAAGATGCCGTAGCCGGCGTTGTTGACAAGGATGTCGAGGCGACCGTGCTTTTCGACCACCGCAGCGACGGTCCCGACCGCATCGGCCTCGCTGCCGACGTCGCCGGCGATGTAATCCGCGCCGATCTCTTCGGCCGTCTTGCGCAACAGTTCCTCGCGACGGCCCGTGATCGTGACCGCGGCGCCCTCCGCCTTCAGGGCTTCGGCGATGCTCCTGCCGATGCCTTCGCTACCTCCTGTAACCAGGGCGACGGCTCCGTTCAGCTTCATCCTTCTCCCCTGTCTTCCGATTGACGGTGCACGGTGTTCGCGGAGCCGCCGTCTCACCCTGCGGATCCCAGCGCCGAGCTCCGGATGGCTCATGCGATCGTATGAGCTGCACACCATACTTCGGCGAACCCATGCTGGCGAGATCGGAGTCCTCCCGACTGGCGCTTGTAGCCGCTCCTTGACATGGTATATGCAGCGACGAAACGGAGCCCAATCCTTCGTTTTCGGGGGTATACCGATGCGGCTGGACGAGGCCACGTCACGGCGGCTCTCGGCTGATCGGTGTCTCCGTTCAGCCTGCGGGCACGATCATTCCCACGGCAGCGATCAAGCGTCGCCATGCGTTCGCCGGCACACGCGTCTGCTACTCCGCGTCCTCATATCGCTTGTCCTGATAGTCGCTTGTGTGGGTGACCCGACCTTACGCGCTCAAGACGCTGGTCAGCTGCGCGAGGCCGCTGCCGCCCACCGCTACGACGCCTGGGGGGCGCGGCGCAACATCGGGCTGGCTGTCGGCGAGATGGCCGGGATTAACGCCCTCGTCTGGTTCTACAACGAGTTCATCCGTCAGGGCGGCTTCACGCACGTTTCCCCGACAAGCTTCTGGGCCAACCTCTCGGACGGGTTCTACTTCGACGACAACCACTTTTCCAACAACATGTTCGGCCATCCGTACCACGGGAGCTTGTACTACGGCGCGGCACGCTCCAACGGCTTGAACTACTGGGAATCGCTGCCGTTCGCGCTCATGGGAAGCTTCTTCTGGGAGTGCTGCGGCGAGGTGCACCCGCCGGCTCTGAACGACTGGGTGGCCACCAGCCTCGGCGGGATCGCGATCGGCGAGGTGCTCTACCGGGCAAGCTCCAGCTTCCTGGACAACGAGGCCACGGGCGCCGAGCGCCTCTTCAAGGAGATCGGGGGCTTCGTCGTAGACCCGATGCGTGGGTTCAACCGCCTCGTCTCGGGCCGGGCCACTCGCGTCCACGTAAACCCGAGCGATCCGTACGACAGGATTCCTCCTGACCTGAACAACTTTGCCAAGCTGGGCGTCCGCTTGATCGGCGACCGGACGACGATGGAGGACTTCCAGACGGACACGCAGGAGTTGGACGGTTTCTTCGAGTTCGATCTCAACTTCGGCGATCCGTGGCGGAACACACGCCGAAAGCCGTTCGACTTCTTCACCCTCAGCCTGCAGCTCAACTTCACCGACAAGGAGCTGCTCGGTCGACTCCAGATCTGGGGGAACCTGTTCTCCAGGGACATCAAGAAGTCGGACAAGGTGCACCATGTCTTCGGCATCACGCAGAATTACGACTACATCAACAACAACGCCGTGGAGTTCGGCGGCCAGAGCTTCGGCGGCGCCCTGTTCTCGGAGTGGAAGCTCTCAGAGACATGGGATCTTCGGACCCAACTGAACATCCACGGCTACCTCATGGGGGCGGTCAACTCGGAGTACGCGTTTCTGGCGGAGGTCCCGGATCGTGAGCGCCTGCGCGAATACGACATGGGCCTCGGTGCCGGGGCGTGGGGCCGAGTCGCGTTCACGCACGGAGGCAGGGAGATCGGGCTCATCCGCTATCGCTTCGTCTATCTCAACACCCTCAACGGCTCGGCCGAGAACGCAGGCGATACCTATCACATCCTCCACTGGGGCGGCGTGCAGGCGATACTCCCGCTCGGTCGCTGGGGAATCGGTACGGACGCGACGGCCTACGTGCGCAGCAGCTTCTTCGAGCTGATCGGCTTCGGTACCGTGAGGCAGGACGTGGGTGAGGTTCGGCTCTTCGGGGTGTTCCAGACCTTCTAGGCTCTTCCGACCACCTAGCTGTGCTCGTCGCTGGCCTCGAGCGTCGCGTCCTCGGCAAGGTCTGCGAGCAGATCGGCGGTAGCCTGGGCTCTCCTCCGCCAGTAGTCGGCGATCCCCGGTGCGAGCGGATCCGGATGGCCGTGACGTCCCGCCCAACCGATGGCCTCCCGGCGCAGCCATTCCAGCGTTCCGGCCGGATTCTGCTCGAGAAGCCCCTTGAGCACGAACCGCCGCTCGCCGGCCCGCGTCCCCAGCTCCAGCCCGCGACCTGCCCGCGCCAGATCCGAGCGCGTGATAAGCATTCCGCTGCGGATGGGGCTCAGCAGGGCGCCCACGAAACCGTGGAGGCCCTCCAACCGTGGATCCGCCACACCCGGAGCCTCCCTCAGGTGAAGCGAGAGTCGTTCCTGTGCGCCGAGGACCCCGACTTCGCTGCGAAGGGCGTTCTCCAGAAGCCGGGCCCAGCGCCGATAACACGGGGGTCCGAGATCGTCGATCTTGCTCAGGTAGGGCGGGAGCCAGGGGAGAAGGTGCTCCCAGAGGAACGCCTTCCGTGCCCGGAGCCACGCTCCTCGCGGACGGGTCTCCTCTGAGCCCGCCGCCTCCTCCACCAGCCTCGCGTAGAAAGCGAGCATCACGGCGAGATGGTCCGGCTCGCGGGGCGGCTCCTGCTGGAGTACGCGCCAGAAGCCAGCGATACGGTCGAGCGCCTCCCCGCCGAGCATGCCCTCCGCTCCCAGGTAGACGGAGGCGAAGGGGGTGAGCTGGAAGAGGAACAGATCCGTGTGTTCGGCCTCGCTCGGAAGCGGGCCGAGGTCCAGCAGATCGGCCACCCGTTGGGCGGCGGCACTTGGGGGCTCAACCAGGGCCCCGAGCGACCGAAACAGCTCGCCGAGCGCCGGGCCCGATCCGTCCTGAGCCGGACCCGGTCCAACCGGGATCGGTTCCGATCCGCCCCTCGTTGGGTCCGGCCGGTCCGTCACCGGCCGGTCACCCGGCCGCGGGGCTCACCGGGAGTCGATATGCCTCGTTCGTGGGCTTGACCGGCCGGATCAGCCAGCGGGGCCGCCGGTTGCCGTCCGGCGAGTGCTCCGATGCCGGGCGCGCCTTGGCCAACCACGTCCTGAAAACCCGGTGCGCCTCCACCGTGTCCACCTGGATGTCGCCATAGCGGTCCGCCGGCGCCGCCTTTCTCACCCGCACGGCCTGGTGCCAGCAGTGCATGCCCGAGACGGGGTCGGGGTGCACCGGAAAGGTCAGGTTCTGGTGGACGCCGACCTCGGTCCACCAGATGCGGCCCGTGTCGGGATCCTCCGATTCGTAGGCTCGGGCCCCCTCCTCGAGATCGATGCTCCAGCTGTACTCCTGGTGGCGCAACGCGACGGTGGCCATGAGCTGGCGCTGTCCCTGAGAGGCCAGCTTCCAGCGTCCCATGTGGTGGCTGCAGGCCACGACACCCGGCCGGATGCCCTCGGTGACCCAGGCCTTGAGCACGAAGTGTCCGATCTCCGTCTCGACGCGCACCAGATCTCCCGTACCCACACCGATACCCGCCGCGTCCGTGGGGTGGATCCACAGAGGATTGGTGTGCGCGATCTCGTCCAGCCACTTCGAGTTGGCGCTGCGCGTGTGGATCTGGACCGGCAGGCGGAACGTCGAGATCAGGACCATCTCATCCTGCGACAGCGCGTCGGGGTGGACGTGACTCCGGATGTAGGTGGGCAGCGCGTACTCCGGCCACCCCCAGGAGGCGGCGGTCGCGGAATAGAACTCGAGGCGACCGCTCGGGGTCGGGAAGCCCCGGAGCACGCGGCCGTCGACGCGCACCCCCACGGGGCGTCGGCCCTCCGGATCCGGATCTGGGTCTCCCGTCGGCACCACGTTGAGCGATGTCGGCGCCGGGGCTCGGGTGTAAACGCGGCCCCGCGAATCTTCGGCGGGGTCCGCCATCTCCTCGGCGGGTATCTCCGTCTCGTGCAGGCGCCCGATCTTCTTCGCCACCTCGAAGGCCCCGTACCTGCGCATGTACTGGAGGGGCGTCAGCCCTTCCGCCGCTGCCGCATCCGGAAGGCCGGGCACCGAGTTCTCGAAGATGTACGCGTAATACTCGTCGACGGTGAGCCGCTGTCCCGGGTTCTCCCTCGACTCCACGAACTCGCGGATGCCGAGGCTGCCATCGGGGTCGATTCGCCAGGAGAGCTCGAGCCAGAACTCGTTCTCCTCCCACACCTCGCCCGGATTCGTGTGCCGGGTATCCCCCACCTTCTCACCGAGTCGCTCGCGTGCGGCCCGCAGCACCGGCTGGCGGAAACCGACCCACTGGCCGTCGTGCGTCTCGTACGAGTGGAGGTCGTGCCGCTCGGAGCCGAGGCCCATCGGGAGTATGTAGTCGGCGAAGTACGCGGTCTCGTTCCAGGTCGGTGTGAGCGCCACGTGGAGGCCGATCTGCTCCTCGTTGGTCAGCGCCTCGATCCACGAGAAGCCGTCCGGGTTCGTCCACACCGGGTTGTAGACCCGAGTGAAGTAGACGTCGAGCACCCCCCGTCCTTCCTTGAGATGGTGCGGGAGCAGAAAGGAGAGCTCGTACATGCTGAGTGGATACTCCTGCGGCCAGCTGAGCTCGTTCCAGTGCTCCGGGTGGCGCGGCAGCCGGATCGGCCTGGGGACGAACTTGTTCCAGGCGTTGGGATAGAGACCGCCCTCCGTGCCGACGGCTCCCAGCAGGGCGTTCAACAGGAAGAGCGTTCTCGCCACCTGCCACCCTCCCTCGTTTCCCGAGGTCGCGCTTCGCCAGGTGTAGGTAGAGAGGCGGGTACCGGCAGTCGCGACCGTCTCGGCCACGTTGGCCAGGACTTCCGGCTCGAGTCCCGATTCTTCGGCCGCGAACTCGAACGTGTAGGTCTCGTAGATGCGCTTGAGCTCGCTCTCGAAATTCTCGAATGTCGGCTCGACGTCGGCCCGCTCCGCCTCCAGGTACTCCTGCCAGTTCCACCAGCGCCGCACGAAGTCTCGATCGTAGAGATCGTTCTGGATCAGGTGGTTGGCGATCGACAGCAGAGCGGCGGCTTCGGAGCCGGGCACGGTCGGAAGCCAGTGGTCGGCATGGGTCGCCGTGTTCGAGAGACGCGTGTCGAAGACGATGAGCTTCGCGCCCCTCTGCTTGCCGTCGATGATTCGCTGGGCGTGCGGGTTGAAGTAGTGACCGGTCTCCAGATGGGAGCTCACCAGGAGGATCACGTCGGCGTTGGCGTGATCGGGGCTCGGGCGGTCCATGCCGCACCAGAGCTGATAACCGGCGCGAGCGCTGGAGGAGCAGACGTTCGTGTGCGAGTTGTGCCCGTCCACTCCCCACGCGGCCAGCGTGCGCTCGGTGAAGCCGTCCTCTCCCGGCCGACCCACGTGGTACATGATCTCTCGTTGACGGCCCTCTCGGATGGCGGTCCCGATGCGGTCCGCGAGCTCGTCCAGCACCTCGTCCCAGCCGACCCTCACCCACTGGCCCTCGCCTCGTCCTCCGGCGCGCTTGAGCGGGTGGAGGATGCGGTCCGGGTCGGTGATCTGGTTGAGGGTAGCGGGTCCCTTGGCGCAGTTCCGGCCTCGCGAAGCGGGGTGCTCCGGGTTTCCCTCGAACTTGCGGACCTGGAGGCTCTCCCTGTCTACATAGGCCAGAAGCCCGCACGCCGACTCGCAGTTGAAGCAGGTCGTGGGAACCAGGAGATACCGGCGCTCCACGCGCTCGGGCCAAGCCTTGGAGTCGAGCTCCACCCAGTCATCCCAACGCTCCTTCGGCGGGAAGGAGGCCAGGTGGATGCGGCTGGCACCGGGGTAGAACGTCTCCCCGCGAGCCTCCGTCTCGGCGCGGGCCGCGCTGACCCGCTCGTTCAGTTTCTGCAGATCCATCATCGGCTCGATCTCGGTGCCCTCTCCGCGTGCTTTCACACGATCGCTCGCAACGGCATCGCTAGGCCAGCGGCACGGCCTGGCCCGCCTGCACGTAGGCGTGCTCGTAGGCCAGGAGTCCCACCAGCGCGCTCGCGCCGGCCATGGTTCCGATCCACGGCGCCGCCAGCGCGATCGTCACGAGAAGCGTGCCGATCCAGAAGTAGAGGCCGTAACGACCCCTCGTCAGCTGCCACACCGCCAGGTGGGCATGCGCCGTTCCGTGGGTGACGGTGGTCTCGCCGGCGACCATCAGCAGGTGGACGAAGCTCGAGGCCGACAACAGCCAGAGCAGCCCCGGAAGCGCCGAGGGCTCCGAGGCCGCCGCCACAGGGAGCAGCGCCGCACTGCCGGCCACGAAGGCCTGCACCAGGAAGTGCGGCGGCAGGAGCGGGTTCTGCCACAGATCGCGGCCTTTCGCCTGGCCGAAGAGATATGCCGTGTAGACGGCGGTCAGGGCGCCGAGCGGAATGCCCAATCCCACCAGCGTCTGAGGTAGCCCGGACCAGCCGGCGAGAGCCGCGAGGAGATGGAGGGCCAGTACTGCGCCGAAGCCGGAGATGATGAACGCACCCCGCACCAGCCAGCTCCTCCACTGCGGCCGCGTGAAGATCATGTAGAACCGGAGCGGATGCTCCAGGTCCCAGAGCAGCAGTCCACCGGTGATGGCGAGGAAGGCCGTCGCCACCGCGGCAGCCCCCCAGCTCCAAAGTGGACCACCGGCGTCCAGGGACCCCGTCAACAGAAGGGCCGCTGCGGCGAGGTATGCGCCCGAGGCGATTCCCTTGGTGAGGGTGTAGAGACTCACGCGCCAGTCCCAGGGAGCCTTGTGGCCCACGTCGTAGGACAGCACCGCTGCGGCGGAGGAGTTGCCGGGTGCGGCACCTTCATGGCCGAGCCGGCGGTTCCCGCCGGGGCCGCCGTTCCCACCCGGATGACCGGACACGACGCTGCCAGGTCCGGCCTGCTGCTCGCTCCACATGAAAGCGCTGCCGGTGGGCCGCGCGGCGGCGATCGGGTCCAGGGTGGCCTGGTGCCCTCCCTTGTAGAAGAGCTTCGGATGCGTCTCCTTCTCGGGCCGCCGGACCGAGACGGGATGACGCGTCGCGGTCCGCGCGACCTTGGAACCCGGCTCGTTCAGGTCACCGATCAGAATCGCCTCGACGGGACAGACGACGACGCAGGCCGGCTCCAGGCCCACGTCGAGCCGATGCGCGCAGAAGTTGCACTTCTCGGCCGAGTGGTCCTCGGGGTTGATGAAGATCGCGTCGTAGGGGCAGGCCGCGATACAGGCCTTGCAGCCGATGCAGATCGACTTGTCGAAGTCCACGATCCCGTCTGCTCGCCGGAACATGGCGCCGGTCGGGCAGGCGATGGCGCAGGGAGCCCGCTCGCACTGATTGCAGCGCGTGACCTGAAACGCTCGACGGGCCTGGGGGAAGACCCCCACGTCCACGTACTTCACGTAGGTCCGGGTGACGGAGAGCGGCACCTCGTTCTCGGACTTGCACGCCGTCGTGCAGGCATGGCAGCCGATGCAGCGGTCATGGTCGATCAGCTTGGCCCACCTGACCTGCTGGTCGGCGTTTCGAGTCGCCGGTTCGGGCATCGATCCCCTCTCAAAGGCCCAGGTCCCCACGGACGGCGTGTCGTCGTCTAGCTACGGTGATCGAAACCTCGGGGCAAGAGGCCGGTCAGCGGTAAGGGTTTTCCCCACAGCCAGCCGTCGTTCCTCCCCCACAGACCTGGCCCGCTCGCTCCCGACAGCCGTTCGACGAAGTCTCCGTTAGGATCCCCACAGAGTCTCCGGACGATCAGCCTCCTCACCGCCGACCATGTGGAAGGCCGGGCGAATCGGGGTTGGCAGAGCACCTCACTGGAGGGCCCCATGGACCGGATCCGAGATCAGCATAGATCGACCCTCTCGGAACTCTTCGGAAACCGCGTCTCCTTCCGCCGCGTGGAGAGAAAGCTCTACGGGCACGACATCGCGGCGATCCCCGCCCTCGTGCGCCCGCTGATCGGCAGGACGATTCCGGACGCCGTGGTGCAGCCGGAGACGGAAAAAGAGCTGATCGCGCTCGTTCGCTGGGCCTCCAAGCTCCGCATTCCGCTCACGCCGCGGGGAAAGGCCACCTCCGGCTACGGCGGCGCGATCCCCGTCAAGCAAGGCATCGTGGTGGACTTCTACCGGATGAAGGACGTGCTCGACGTCGATCACGACGCGCAGACCGTAACCGTGCAGGGAGGGGTCGTCTGGGAGAAGCTGGACCGGGAGCTCGCGAAACAGGGCCTGACGTTGCTCTCCTATCCGACGAGCTATCCGTCCTCCACAGCCGCGGGCTGGCTCGCGCAGGGCGGCGTCGGGATCGGCTCTTTCGAGGCGGGGTGGTTCCGCGACTACGTCACCCGGGCCCGTGTCGTCCTCCCGACCGGCGTGGCGCGGGATTTCGAGGGTGAGGATATCCAGCTCATCGCGGATGCCGAGGGAATCACCGGGTTCATCACCGAGCTCACCTTCCGCGTGATGCCGCTGCAGGACCTGGAGATCGTCAGCGTGGCATGCCCGGATCCGCGAAAGCTCCAGCAGGCGATCCAGAAAGTCGTCGACAGCGAGCTGCCGCTCTGGTCCTTCGTCTTCATCAACCCTCGGATGGCCGAGCTCAAGAACCGGGCTCCCCTCATGGAGCACAATGGACATCCGGTCGAGAAGCGCGTGATCCTGCCGGCTGCGTACATCAGCACGCTGGCGTTCAGGAAGAGTGACGCGGCCCGCGTGAGGTCTCGGCTCCAGGAGCTGCTTCAGGATTGTGACGCCGAGCTGCTGAGCGACCGCATCGCGCACCACGAGTGGGAGAACCGGTTCAAGCTCATGGTCGTCAAGCGACTCGGGCCGTCGCTCGTGCCCGCCGAGGTGATCATCCCGCTCGACAGCCTCGGCGAAGTTCTGGACGAGATCGAGCGCAAGGTCGACCAGCCCGTCGTCAAGGAAGGGGTGGTCCTCCGGGACGGCCCGGATGGGAAGCCCGAGGTCGTCATCCTGGGCCTGATCCCGGCCGACCAGAGGAAGTTCAGCTACAACTTCGTGTTCGGCCTCGCGCTCACGGTGATGAAGATCGCCGAGAAGCACGGCGGTCGGCCCTACAGTACCGGCCTCTACTTCGCCAAGAAGGCGCCGCAGGTCCTAGGGGCGGGGCGGGTGAGCCGGCTGAAAGCGTTCAAGCGGGAGGTCGACCCCAAGGGCCTCATGAATCCGCGCAAGGTGATCGGGAACGGATGGCTCGGTCGCGCGCTCTCCTTCACGTCGGCGGTCGAGCCCCTGGTGCGCCCGCTGGGCAACCATGTGATCACGCTGGTTGGGGAGCGTCACCACGAGGACGTGCGCGGAATCCCCGGCGACGTGGCCTGGTATGCCTACGCCTGCTCGCAGTGCGGCTACTGCATCGACGAGTGCGACCAGTTTTACGGCAGGGGGTGGGAGAGCCAATCTCCCCGGGGCAAGTGGTTCTGGCTCCGCGAGTTCATCGAGGGCCGCCGCGTGCACGACGTGCGAGCTCTGCAATCTGCGCTGCTCGGCGGCGCTTCCGATCGAGCCCTCGTGGATGAAGCTTCGCGGCAAGCTCATCCAGGATGACGACCGGATGACGTTCCCGCCGTTCGAGATGATGACGGCGGCGTTGAAGGCCGAGGGCGACATCTGGGCTGGCTACCGGGAGAACCGGGCCGATTGGTTTCCGGAGGACCTGCTCGACAAGCACGGGCCCGAACACAGGTCGAAGAACGTCTACTTCGCTGGCTGCACGGCCAGCTACGTGGAGCACGACATCGGCATGGCGAGCGTGCGGCTGCTGGATGAGGCCGGAATCGACTTCACCTACCTGGGCGAGCGGGAGAGCTGCTGTGCGACGCCGATGCTGGTCGCCGGCAAGTGGGAGGTGTTCGCCGAGACGATGAAGAAGAACATCCAGGCCGTGAAGGACGCCGGCGCGGACACCGTGATCGCCTCCTGTCCCGCCTGCGACATGATGTGGCGAAACGTCTATCCGGCCTGGGCCGAGAAGCTCGACATCGAGTACGACATCACGACCAGGCACTACTCCGAGCTCGTGTCGGAGAAGCTCTCGTCCGGTGAGTTCTCGTTCCCCGAGACGTCGAACGGCAACGGGGCGACCGAGACCGTGACGTGGCACGACTCATGTCATATCGGCCGGGCTTCGGGTGTCTACGATCCTCCGCGGGACGTGATCAAGGCGATCCCGGGCGTGGATTTCGTCGAGATGAGCCACAACCGGGAAAAGGCGCACTGCTGCGGATCGGTGTTGACCCTGATCAAGGACCCTCGAATCGCTCACGACATAGGGAAGACGCGGCTGGACGAAGCGCTCGAGGCCGGGGCGGACAAGGTGCTCGCGCTCTGCCCCTGCTGCGAGTTCCAGCTTCGCGTCAGCGCGCAGAAGCGCGACGTGCCGATCGAGGTGGTGGATCTCGCGCACTTCGCCTCGGAGAGGCTGGGGTACGAGTTTCCCGATCCGCATCCGGAAGTGCAGGCACAGTGGGCCGTGTTCGAGGGGATGATCGCGCTCATGACGCCGGAGGGGTTCGCCGAGCTGATGGGCACGATGTGGCCTGAGGTGCTCGACGCCATGCCGCTCGGCATGGGCAGGATGATGCGGGCGGCAGGGAAGGTGCCCGGGGCGCTCCCAGCTATGAAGCCTCTTTTCCCCGTGCTGTTCCCAAAGCTGCTTCCGCTCATGATGCCGAAGGTGATGCCCACTATGCTGGAGCGCGTCGGCGAGCGGATTCCGATGCCCGACTACATGGCCGAGCAGATGCCGGAGCTGATGCCTCAGGTCATGGACAACCTGATGCCGCACATGATCGACGACGTCGTGCCTCTCGTCACGCAGCCGATGATCGACTACCTACGCGGGAAGCGCGAGCAGCCGGTTCACTGACCGTCGTCGATGCTGCCGGAATTCGCGTAGGCCGAGGCGTAAGGTTTTCACGGCTGGACTCATCTGATGAACCGTGACGGTAGGGCTTCCAGCCTCGCCTGGTGGTCTCGGGCTAGGGAATCGCCAGCGAGCTGGGGAGAGGGGACACAGGGGCGGTTCCAGCAATGGACCGCCCCTGCTCTCATCCGGTCAGAGCGCTCCGAGGAACCAGTCCAGAGCCGATTCCGAGATCTCCGCCGGCACCTCGTGCCCGCCCGCGAACTCCTCGTAGGTGACGTCGTAGTCGGCGTCTTGGAGGCTCGGCACGATATCGTCCCGGCTGATGCTCACCGGCAGGATGGCGTCTTGCGTGCCGTGTGATATGTACACACGCGGCTTCCCTACGATGGGGTCGGAGGGTGCGTGGAAGCCTGGAGAGTAGCCGATCAGGTGGCTGAGCAGGTCGCCGTTGGAGACACCGAGGGAGAGCGCATACGAGGCGCCGTCCGAGAAACCCGCCATCGCGATCTTCGGCGGGTCGATGCGGCAGCGCTCGAAGGTGTGCTCGAGAGCCTCATCCAGAAACGTCACATCCGGTCCGAAGCCTCCGTAGACGATCAAGTCCCAAGTGGAGCTACGCGAGTCGATCGCGAGGAAGACCATCCCCCTTTCTTCCGCGCGCTCGTAGTAGCTCCCCCAGTTGGAAGCCGCGCCTCCGGCCCCGTGAAAGGCGATGAACAGAGGTGCGGGCGTGTCCTCGGAATAGCTCGCCGGCACGTATAGAAGCCCATCCCTCGGAGCGCCGAGTCCGAGGCTGCTGAGCCCCGGGGTGGGCGCAAGGGTCGGGGAGCCGGGTCGAGCCGTGAGTCGCGGACCCGTTAATCCGTTCGATCCACCGGGCCCCGTGGAGGGGCTGCAACTCGGGAGCATGGACGCCGCGACCGCGGCCAGGCCGCTGCGCACGAAGCGGCGCCGCGACATGCCCGGCCGATAGTTGGATCGAGCATCGGCGATCTGCGAAACGATGGCTAGGTTGGAGCTTCGGTCCAAGCGTCTGAGTCCTGTCGTAGAATGGTCGTAAGGGTCTCTCCTGACCGAAGAACGGGGGAGCGACGTCAACCATGACACGCCCGGACGGGTTCCCTCACGGGCCGAATCGAGATTCTCCCGACTTGCGCGCCTTTGCTCCAGCATTAGGCTCAAAGCGTGGAGGGTGCAAGCCCTTCGAAGAAGCTGCTCGGTGGTCTCGACTGCGCCGAGCGGACGCCCTTAACGGACGCCTGCCTGATCGCACCACCCATCGCGGGGCATTCGCGTACACATACACCGTCAGCCGGCCGACGATGTGGCGGCGAGGCCGACGGACAGCGTCAGATCGCCGGAGTCCGGAGCGCTTACGAATCCGGCTTGTTCTCAAGGGAGGACGTGAACCATGAGCACCGCGAAACTGCTGTTGAACGGAAAGGAGTACGAGTTCCCGGTGGTAGTGGGGACCGAGGATGAAGTGGCGGTCGACTGCACGAAGCTGCGGGCGACGACGGGCGCGATCGCGCTGGACCCGGGCTACGGGAACACGGGCTCCTGCACGAGCGCGATCACCTTCATCGACGGGGAGAAGGGGATCCTGCGCTATCGGGGCTATCCGATCGAGCAGGTGGCGGAGCAGGCGTCGTTCGAGGAGGTCTGCTACCTGCTGATCTACGGGC
>JARRMU010000030.1:0-19219 GCA_037385645.1 Gemmatimonadales bacterium | reverse complement strand
TCCCGGTCGCGGGCGCTGAGGCTGCGTGACATCCTGCTGATGGCGCTCAGAACGGGCGCAGTCACCCTCGTCGCCCTTGCTGCCGCCGGCCCTCTCATCGGAAGGGGAGGAGCCGGCGAGCACCCGCCCACCGACGTCGCCATCGTCCTGGACAACTCGGCCAGCACGGGACGCGTTCTCGACGACCGCACCGGCTTCGAGGTGCTTCGGGAGATGGCTCTCGCGTCGGTTGCACTGGCGGGGCAAGCCGATCGCTTCTGGGTCTATCCGACGGTCGGCCCGCCACTCGCCCTGGGCGTGCGGCGCGCCGAGGCGGCGGCCAGCCTGCGTCGCGCGAGTCAAACCGACGGCTTCGGAGACCTGTCGCTCGTGCTGGAACGCGCACTCAGAAGCCTGCCCGAGGGGGATCGGAAACGGGAGGCGCATCTACTCAGCGATCTCCAGGCGACCGGGTGGGCCGGCCTTGTGGCGCCCGCTTCACCGTCCACTGATGGCTCGAGGCCGGCCGCTTCGACCCCTGCTGCCTCCGAGCCTGGCGAGCGGCTACCCCTCGTCATCCCGATCCTCTCCAACCTGCCCTACCGAAACGCGGCCGTAGCGGCCGCCCGGTCGTATGAAGGGAGCAGCGTGCCGGCAGGCGTGCCGGTTTTTGTCGAGGTCGAGGCGGCCCGGTGGGATCCCGAGCAGGGGGACAGCGTTGGCCTTCGCGTGGACCTCGACGGCACGACCGTGGACGCCGTCACCGGGCTCTGGGGCGAGAAGGCGACGGTGAGTCTTCCGGCGCTCGACGCGGGAGACCACTACGTCCGAATCGAGACCGATCCCTCCGGCCTGAGGGCGGACGACTCCAGACATCTGATCATCCGCGCTCGAGACGCGCCTTCGGTACTGCTGATCGGTTCCAAGGGGAGCTTCGTCTCGCCGGCGCTCGAAAGCTTGAGAGAGGCGGGCCGAACCGACAGAGCCGCGCAGATCGTTCAGATTCTGGAATTCGGGCCCGAGGTGGCGACGGGGGCTCGACCGGCGGGAGCTGCGACCGCCGTCATCTACATCCCCCCCGAAGAGCCGGTCGAGCTGCCGCGATTCAATCAGGCTCTGGCAGCGGCGTCGATCCCATGGAGCCTGACGCCCGATATCGCACGTGGAGAGCTGGGCATCGTGCCCACCCGCGAGGGGTCGCGCGGCTCTGTGAGCCTGGCGGCGGCTCGGGTCTACCGACGGTACATGCTCGAGCGGACGGGGGCTGCGGCCGATGACTCCGTGCTCGTCCGGACGAGCGAGGGCGATGCTTGGCTCGTCCTCGGACGGACGTCTGCCGGTCGAGAGGTCGGGGCTCGCTATCTGGTTCTCGGCTCTCCGCTGACCCCGTCGGCCACGACGATTCCGACGACGGCGCTCATGGTGCCCTTCGTCGAGCGTCTCCTTCAGTGGGCGATGGCGACCGAATCGACGGACGGCGACTTCCTGGCGGGAGAAACCTATGTGGTGCCCGCCGGGACGGATTCCGTCCGGCTTCCGGACGGCACGGTGAGGCGAGTCGATTCGGGAGCCCCTCTCCTTCTTCGCCAATCGGGGCTGTACCGGCTCTACCGGGGCGGTTCAGGAACACCGACGGACTCGTCGCTGCTGGCCGCGAACGTCCCCGAGAGAGAGCACGACCCCCACGCACTGGAACCAGAGACGCTGTCGGAGATGCTGCCGCAACTGGAGGTGGTGGCCGTGGAATCGGGAGCGAAGGGCTGGAGCCGGCAGATCTTCCGAAGCCGTCGCGGACGGGACGCCACCGCCTGGATCGTGGGCGCCGCGGTTCTTCTCCTTTTGCTCGAGACGCTCATCGTCACGCCGGGCGGTCGGGACCGGATGGCGGCATGATCCAGGAAGCGTTCCGCCGGCGGATGCAGACGAGCGACCTGCGGCGATCCCTACCCCGGGAGGGCAAGCTCCCCATCGGAAGCCTGCCGGGAGGCGCCCGCGCAGCCTTCGCGTCATCGCTCCTCGAGCTGGATACGCCGGCCATCGTCGTCGTTGCGGCCACTCCCGGTGAGGCTGAAGCCGTGCACGCCGACCTGGAGTTCCTCCTCGGGCCTTCCGGGTCGCGGTACTTCCCGCAACGTGAGACGCTTCCTTACGAAGACACCGATCCGCACGTGGAGATCGCCGGCCAGCGGATCGACGCGCTGGCGGCGATGTTGGGCGGACGCGCCCGGTTGCTCGTGACGACCGCGCGCGGACTGGTAGAGCGCTCGCCGATCCCTTCGCGTGCCGAGGGATTCTCCATCCAACTCCGGGTCGGTGGCGAGACCACGCTCGACCAACTGGCCGAACGTCTTGCGCGAAGCGGATTCGACCGCGCGCACACCGTCCAGGAGCTGGGCGAGTTCGCCGTCAGAGGCGGAATCGTCGACGTGTTTCCGTTCGGAAGCGATCTGCCCGTGCGAATCGAGCTTTGGGGAGATGAAGTCGCCTCGCTCCGAACCTTCGACCTCCTCTCGCAGCGTTCGGTGGTCGAGGTCGAAGAGGTCGAGATCCTTCCGGTGGACTTGGAGCGGGAGCAGGGCGACGCGCCGCAGGAACGGCTGGCGCTACTGGAGCTGCTGCCGCCCTCCTCGGTCTTGCTCGAGCTGAGCCCCGACGACACGGCGGACCGGGTGCAGCGGCTGTGGGAAGAGACGGTGAGCGGCCGAGCGGCCGCGGACACCGACGCACTGGACCCCGAGGCACTCGTGCTCCCGCCGGACGAGGCGTCCGATCGGCTGCGCGGTTTCGTACGAATCGGTGTCGGGCGGATCTCGACGGACCAACCCGCGTCAGACGATGCCGCGAAGATCTTTACGTTCTTCCGCGTCGCACCGCCTCCGGCCATAGAGCGGGACATGGGGCGACTTGTGGAGACGGTCGAGCGTTGCAGACGGGAGAGCGAACGGGTTCTGATCCTGTGTGACAACGACGGCCAACTCGAGCGCCTCGAGCAGATCCTCGAGGAGCGAGCAGGTAGGGAGACTGCGACGTATCCGACGCTGGCCATCGGCTCTCTGAGCGGCGGCTTCCGACTGGACGGCGATCGACGGGTCGACGGTCCGCTCCTCGTGCTCACCGACCACGAAATCTTCCGGCGCTCTCGATGGCTTCGCCGCAGAAGCCGGTACAGGGGCGTCGCCACGCTGGAGTCGATCGCCTCCATCAAGCCCGGTGACTATGTCGTCCATCTCGACCACGGAATCGGCCGCTACCTGGGGCTCGAGCGGGTGGAGGTGGGCGGAGAGGCCATCGAGACGCTCAAGGTACAGTACGCGGATGGGGAGATCCTCCGGGTCCCCCACTACCGGCTGGATCTGATGGAGCGCTGGACGGCGGCGGACGGGGATGAGGACGTCCACCCGCCTCGCGTCCACAAGCTCGGCGGAAAACGCTGGAAGCGCCTTAAGCGCAAAACGATAGAGCAGATCCAGCGAATGGCGGCCGAGCTTCTCGAGCTCTACGCGCACCGCACCGTCGTCTCCGGGCATGCCTTTCCCCCGGAGACGAGCTGGCAGCGAGAGATGGAATCGGCGTTCCTCTACGAGGAGACGCCGGACCAGCTGAGGGCATGGGAAGCCGTCCGGCGTGACATGGAGGAGCCGCGCCCGATGGAGCGGCTGGTCTGCGGCGACGTCGGCTTCGGCAAGACCGAGATCGCCATGCGGGCGGCGTTCAAGGCGGTGCAGGACGGGAAGCAGGTAGCCGTGCTGGCCCCGACGACGGTGCTGTCCGAGCAGCATCTCCACACATTCCGCGAGCGGTTCGCCGGCTTCCCCGTACGGGTCGAGGCTCTGTCGCGCTTTCGCTCCCGGACTGAGCAGAGGGACGTGCTGGCGGGGATCGAGTCGGGTGGTGTCGACGTCGTCGTCGGCACGCACCGCCTCCTGTCGTCGGACGTCCGCTTCCACGACATGGGACTCCTCGTGGTCGACGAGGAGCAGCGCTTCGGCGTGCGGCACAAGGAGCGGCTCAAAGAGCTGAAGCGTTCGATCGACGTGCTGACGATGACGGCCACTCCGATCCCGCGAACCCTCCAGATGTCGATGGGAAAGCTGCGCGACCTTTCACTCATCGAAACGCCGCCCCGGGATCGCATGCCGATCATCACCCATGTTCTCCCCTGGCACGACGGCATCATCCTGGAGGCGATGCGGCGCGAGCTGGATCGCGGTGGACAGGTCTTCTTCGTGCACAACCGCGTCGAGACCATCGAGGTCCTCGCCGAGCGGGTGCGCGGGCTGGTTCCGGACGCGCTGGTCGCGGTCGCCCACGGACAGATGCCCGAAAGAGACCTGGAATCGGCGATGCAGGCCTTGATGGACGGCCATCTGGACGTCCTCGTCTGTACGTCGATCATCGAGAATGGGCTGGACGTCCCCAACGCCAACACGATGATCGTCCATCAGGCGGACCGTTTCGGCCTGGCGCAGCTCTACCAGCTTCGCGGCCGCGTCGGACGTTCCCACCACCGGGCGTACTGCTACCTCCTCGTGCCGAGCAACGTCGCTCCCGACGCGGAGCGACGGCTCCGGGTCCTGGAGCACCATACGGAGCTCGGATCCGGCTACCGCGTCGCGCTTCGGGATCTTCAGCTGCGCGGCGCCGGTAATCTCCTGGGGACGGATCAGTCCGGGTTCGCGCAGGCCGTGGGACTGGATGTCTACCAGCGGCTTCTGCAGGGCACGGTGCGGCGGCTGAAGGGAGAGGGCGATCCGGAGAGAGCGGCGACGACGCGAATCGCGGTAGAAGGAGAAGCGTACCTTCCTGATGACTACATCCTGGATGCGGAGCAGAAGATGCACCTGTACCGGCGCATCTCGCGGATCGAGGAGCGAGCCGACGTGGATGAGCTCGAGTCCGAACTCCGGGACCGGTTCGGGCCGCTTCCGGAGGCAGCTCTCAGACTGCTTGGATCGATCCGGCTGAAGCTCCTTGCGCATGCCCTCGGCGTCGAGTGGATACGGGTGGGAGAGAGCACGGCACGGGTCGTCTTCGCGGAGAGCTCGGTGCCCCGGCTGGCAATTCTCAGGGACGCGTTCTCCGACCGACAGCTTCACGTTGAAGTGCGCCGGCCGCAGCCCTTATCCTTGGTGCTGAACAAGGGCGGAGCCGAGCCGCTGATGGAGACCCTGACAGAGGCCTTGGCGTTGCTGGCGATGTCCGATGCTGCACCCCTTTTGACGGCGTAAGGCGAGATGGTTCAACAGGTGGCACGAGAGTTGGTGACGGCGGGTGGTTGGCGGATCGTCGCGACCGTTGCGCTGATCGGAGCGGCGGTTGCCTGTTCAGGCGGTGCACCGCCTGAGACCGGCCCGAGCACGGGCCGCACCGACGAGCCCACGGAAGCGGGCGCAGACCGGGGGGAGGTTGAACAGCCGGAGGAGCAGGTCGCCGAGCCGGAGCTCGCGCCGCCGAAGAAGGACGCGCCGTCGCCGGGGGCCGAGGCTCGGCCGGAGACGACCGTGCCGAGCGGGCAGCCGAGCGATCCTGGAGTGGGGGCGGCACCTCCGGCCAACCCCTCCCAGACCTCAAGAGATCTGTTCTCGGGGTCCGGGCTATCGACCGTTGGCGGCGATGACCAGCCAGGCAACGTGGGCGATCTGTTCGAGGACCCGGCCGCCGCGGAGCAGGGGCCCGGCTTCGGCCTGCCTCCCGACCCGGTCGCACCTCCGCCGCGTGCCGCGACGCCACCGTCCGTCGACTCCCTGGAGCTGGTCGATCGAATTGTTGCGATCGTGGGCGATACGGCCATCCTGATGAGCGAGGTTCGCGAGAAGGTCTTCCAGATGCGGGCGCAGGGCATGGAGATGCCTACCGATCCGGCCGGTCAGGACTCGTTGGCTCTCGCCACCCTGGAGGGCATGGTCGAAGAGTTGATGATCGTGAAGCAGGCGGAATTCGCCGGCATTACGGTCACCGAAGAGGAACTCGACGACGAGGTGGATCGGCGCTTCGAGACGATCCGCTCGCGCTTCAGCTCGGACGAGGAGATGCTTCAGCGGGTCGAGGACTCCGGCCAAAACATGTTCCAGTTTCGCCGCATGATCCGATCACAGGCCCGCAAGGACATGATCGGACAAAGATACATCAGCTCCCAGATGGGCGAGATGCTCTCCGTTCGGGTCACCGAGCAGCAGATCGTCGACGAGTTCAACGCTCGGGCAGCGGGGGCGACCCGGCCTGCTACGCTCGACCTGGTGCAGGTGACCATCGACCCGGAGCCCAGCGAGGCGGCGCGCGACAGCGCGCTTAAGGAGGCCTCCACCGCCCGCGACGAGGTTCGGGAAGGCGAGGACTTCGAGATCGTCGCCCGTCGGTATTCCGACGACGTCGGCACACGAGCCGAGGGCGGCGACCTCGGTTGGATCCGGCGCAGCGAGGTCGACCCGGCGTTCGGCGATGCCGCGTGGGCTGTCCGCACCGGAATCGCGATCGGGCCCGTGGAGAGCCGTTTCGGCTTCCACATCATCAAGGTGGAGAACGTGCGGGGAGGCGAGCGTCACGTCCGCCACATCCTGATCCGGCCCTACATCTCACCGGAGCAGATCGAGGAAGCGCGACTGCTCGCAGCGGCTGTCGCCGACAGCATTCGCGATGGCGCGGATGCCACGGTGATGGCTGAGCGCTACGGGACCGACCCGGAGGACTCGCGCATCGACGACGCGCGCGTGGACAGGATATCGGGAGCGCTGGGAGCCGAGTTCGCAGAGGCCCTTCGAGGCGCTCAGACAGGGGACGTCGTCGGCCCGATCGAGGTCGTCGGAGCGGGTGGCGACCCTTCATTCATCGTCATCGAGGTCATGCGATACCGACCCGAGGGCGTCTACGAGCTGGACGAGGTCCGAGACCAGATTCGCGATGCGCTCATGCAGCAGGGACAGTACGAGGCTCTGCTGGAAAGGCTCAAGCAAGAGGTCTACGTCCGCATGCTGATCTGACGCGATCCTTGTGGCTCGATAGGGCGGTGTTACCTCCTGGGGTTCGGATCGGCATCACGCTCGGTGATCCGCGCGGTATCGGCGTCGAGGTGGCGGGGGCTGCGCTTGCCGAGATGCCTCCACTGAATCACGTCTCCTTCCTCGTTGTCGGATGGGAGGGCGCCCTTCCAGGCGAGCTCGTGCGTCGGGGCGATGTGGAGTTTGAAGCCGTCGGCACGTGGGCGGCCGAGACGGGCGACGCGTCTGCCGGAAGGTTGGCGGCACTGGCCATCGAACGCGGCATCGACCTGGCGCTCGACGGCAGGATCGACGGACTTGTGACAGGCCCGATCTCCAAGGCGGCCCTCGCCGCCGCCGGCTACTCCTTCCCGGGCCATACGGAGCTTCTACGCCAGCGGACGGGAGTGCCCGAGGTTACGATGATGATGGCGGCGGAGACAACCCCACTTGGAGGACCCCTGCGCATGGCCCTCCTCACCAATCACGTCCCGCTGCGCGAGGTGCCGGATGCGCTGACGCCGCAGCTCGTGGAGCAGCGCTCCAGGATCGCCGAGCGCGCGCTGCGGGAGTGGTGGGGCCTCGCCTCTCCGCGCCTCGCGTTCGCGGGCGTCAACCCTCACGCCTCGGAGGCAGGCCGCTTCGGCGACGAGGAGGCGCGCGTGCTCACACCGGCGATCAGGCGGCTCGAGGCGGACGGAATCCGGATCGCGGGGATCTTTCCTGGTGATACGGTATTCAGCAGATGTATTGAGGGCGAGGTCGATGCGGTGGTGATACCCTATCATGACGTGGGGCTTGCGGTGATCAAGACGCTGGCGCGCGAGACCGGCGTGAACGTGACGGCGGGGATTCCTTTCCCGCGCACGTCGCCCGACCACGGAACGGCGTTCGACATTGCCGGGCAGGGGGCGGCGGACCCCGGCTCCATGAAGGCATCGATCGATCTGTGCGTGAGCTTCGCGGAGCGAGCCTCCGGACGCGTCCCGGAGGTTGTCGTTTGATTCGATTTCGAAACGTCACGAAACACTATCCACGCAGCGGCACGGCGCTGGCGAACGTCTCCTTCCACGTCCGGAAAGCAGAGTTCGTCTTCCTGACCGGACCGTCGGGAGCCGGCAAGACGACCGTGCTGCGGCTCGTCCACATGGAGGTGGCGCCGACGGAGGGCGAGGTGATCATCTCACGCTTCTCGTCGACCCGAATCCGGCGGCGAGAGATCCCCCAGCTCCGACGGCGGGTTGGCTTCGTTTTCCAGGATTTCCGGCTTCTCGAGCGGCTCACGGCCGCGGAGAACATCGCCTTCGCGCTCCAGGTCACCGGCGCGAACCGCTCGACGACCCGCTCGAAGGTTATGCGCCTTCTCGACCACGTCGGGCTTGCCGCTCGTGCCTCCGCCTACCCCGCCGAGCTCTCGGGTGGCGAGCGTCAACGGGTCGCGATCGCCCGCGCGCTGGCCACCGACCCGCTCGTGCTGCTGGCCGACGAGCCCACCGGCAACCTCGATGAGCGGGCTTCGCTCGGCGTGTTCGAACTCTTCAAGCAGCTGAACTCCCTCGGCACGGCGGTGATCCTCGCCACGCACGATGCCACCCTGTTGCGGCGTTATCCCGAGACGCGGGTGCTGGAGCTGGAAGGCGGCCGGCTGGTCTATGACTCCGGTGCTGCCGCGGCGAGGCCGCCCGATGGCGATTCGGACGACTCCTCCATCTTCGAGCTCATGCCCGACGGCCTGCCACGGGACGACACGGCGAAGCAGCCCAGCGGCTCGAAGCGCGCAGGGCCTGCTCCGTGAGGCCGTTTCGCGAAGCGGTGATCTCGCTCGTTCGGCGGCCCGTGCTCGCGGCGCTTTCCGTGACGGCGATCGGCCTCAGCCTGTTCATACTGGGCTTGTTCGGTCTCACGGCGCACAACATCTCGAGGGCCCTGGCCGCCGTAGAGGAAAAGGTCGAGATCGTGGCCTATCTCAGGGACGAGATCGACGAGGCGCAGCTGCGCCTCGTTCGCAGCGAGATCGGTGCTTTTCCTGAAGTCCAGTCGGTCGAGTACGTGTCGAAGACCGAGGCGCTCTACAACGCCTCGCGGGAGCTCGCCGAGTTCTCGGATGTCTTTCCGGACGTGGAGGTGAACCCCCTGCCGGCGTCGTTGGAGATCCGACTGCTCCCCGGGCGAAGGGACCCGCACACGGTGGGCACGGTAGCGGCGCGCATCAGCGGCTACGAGTTCATCGATGAGGTCCGGTTCGGCCGCGAGTGGGTGAACAGAATCCACACCCTGCGGAGGATCGCCGGGGGCACGGCGCTCATCGTTGGCGGATCATTCGCTCTCGTCGCGATGCTTCTGGTCGGCACGACCGTGCGCATGTCGATCCACGCGCGCTCGAGCGAGATCGCGATCATGGAGAACGTGGGAGCGACCGCCGGTTTCATTCAGCGGCCCTTCCTCGCGGAGGGGCTCATCTCCGGCCTGGCCGGAGGGGCGCTGGCCCTGGCTCTGACGTTCGTGGCCTACCGACTGCTGGACCGCACCGTCATGGCCGTCCTGTGGCTCCCGGACCTGTGGATCGTCGCCGGCATCGTGGGTGGGGGCGTGCTGGGAATGCTCGCGGCGGGCCGGTCCGTGCGGCGAGAGCTGAAAGGCCTATATGCGATCTAGTCGGGTGTCGAGCCTCGGTGCTCGTGGATCGGCGCTGCCCTATGTGGCCGCTCTCCTCATCGGTCTCGCCGGCGTCCCGCTTCCCTCGAGCATGGACTCATCGTTCGGACTTCGCCTCGCCCTGGCTCAAGACTCTCTTCAGAATCAAATCCAAGAGAGCAAGGCCCGGCTCGAACAGATCCGGGCCGAGCGTGAGCGGTTGCGCAACGAGATGGGGCAACTGGCCGGGCAGGTACACGACGAGACAGAAGCGATCAACAATCTGGAGCGCCAAATCGGCACGTCCAGCAGCGTCGTCGCGGAGCTGGATCTCCAGCTGTCCGGCGTGCTCGCCCGGGTGGATCGCAGCACTCGCGACATGCTTCAGACGCGCGACGAGGTCGTGTATCGGAAGGCGGTGCTCGCCGAGCGGCTTCGCCAGATCTACAAGCGTGGGCCGCTAGCGACCGTCCAGGTCTTGCTGGGGGCGAGATCGTTCACCGACCTCATCAACCGTTACAAGTATCTCCGCTTGGTCGCGCTTCAGGACCGTCTCATCATGAGCCAAGTCGAGCAGCTGGAGAGGCGGCTCAGCGAGCAGCGAGAGATTCTAGCGGGGGAGCTCGACGGCATTCAGCGGCTGCGGCACGAGAAGGTGGGCGAGGTGAATGAGCTGGAGGAGCTGGAGGGACAGCGTCAACGCAGGCTTTCCAGGATTCGCTCCAGGGAGACCGCCGCTCAGAACCGGTTGTCGCAGCTCGCTCGTGACGAGGAGCGCCTGAGGCAGCTTGTTGTCGACCTCGAGGCGGCGCGCAGGGAGGCCGAGCGTCTCGCCGGCGCGGTCACCACACCCACGCTCAGGACGGCGGACCTGGGCAACCTCGCCTGGCCGGTTCAGGGCAACGTGGTCTACGGCTTCGGGCCCGAGCGAAGAGGCAACACGACGCTGGCTCGGGACGGAATCGGCATCGGGGCCCCCTCCGGCACGCCCGTGCATGCCGTGGAGGCGGGTAAGGTCGCGTTCGCGGGTCGCTGGGGGCTGTACGGTCCCTCGATCATCCTGAGCCACGGCGGAGGCTACTACTCGCTCTACCTTTACCTGCAGAACCTTTCGGTGGATGAGGGCGATGATGTGGACTCGGGGCAAGTTCTCGGTGGCGTGGGCGGCGTCGGCTCGCCGGAAGGGCCGCACATCGAGTTTCAAATCCTCCAGCCCGGCTCCGCAGGCGAGCCCCGCCCCGTAGACCCGGTGCGTTGGCTACGAGACCGATCATGAGCCTGCCTCCCGTTGCAGGGCACGAGGAGCTCCGCCAGCTTCTGGCCGACGCCGCCACCTCCGGACGTCTTCCCCAGTCGGTGCTTTTCCGCGGAGCGCCGGGAATCGGGAAGCAGCGGCTCGCACTTTGGCTCGCCGCCGTCCTGCAGTGCGAGCGCCATACGGGTTGCGGCGAGTGCCGCAGCTGCCGGCTCGCCGCCGAGCTCCAGCACCCGGACATCCATTGGTACTTTCCTCTGGAGCGCCCGAAGCGCGTCACTGCCAACAAGCTCCGCGAAAAGCTGGAGGAGGCTCGGCTGGCCGAGCTCGATGCGCGCCGGGCCGAACCGCTGCGGCGGTTGGCGGAGGACGCGCCGACCGGCCTCCACCTCGGCACGATCGAGAACCTCCGCGAACGCGCGATCCGGCGACCCGCAATGGGCCCTCGGACGGTCTTCATCGTCGGACGGGCGGAGCAGATGGTCTCACAACAGGCGAGCCAGGAAGCGGCCAACGCCTTCCTCAAACTGCTGGAGGAGCCTCCGGAGGACGTCCACATCTTTCTCACCAGCAGCCGGCCGGGTGCCCTTCTCCCGACGGTGCGCTCGAGGGTTCTCTCGATCCGGGTCCTCCCATTGGCCGCCGAGGAGGTCGCCGACTACCTGCAAGCCGAGGCCGACATCGGCAGGGAAAGGGCGCACAGGATCGCACGCCTCGCTCAGGGCTCGATAGGAAGAGCCCTTCAGATCGCCGGCGGCGAAGAGGACGGATACGACGATGCGGAGCGTCTGCTTCGCGTGGCGCTTGGCGGCAACAGGGCCGAACGACTCCGCTACTCGCTCTCCCTCTCCGCTCGGGGCGCGCGCGGCGGCTTCCTTCGCGCCCTCGAAGCGACGGGAGAGCTGATGAGAGATCAGTTGGCGCTGGCGACGGGCAACGCGGACGACGCGCTCGACATCGAGCGGGCGCGCCGCCTGAGCCCGGAAAGGCCGCGGGCCGAGGCTATTCTGGCGGGTTTGCAATGTCTCGAGCACGCGAAGCTCGCGGCGGCCGGCAACGTAAACCCGCAGGCTGTATCGGCCAGCCTGTTGGGCGAGCTCGCCGCGGCGCTCTCGACGGACAGGTCCGGAACGGACGCCGGCTACGCGGAGAGAGATGCCACCCACAGGAAGGTCCGTCGGCCGTGACCGACGACGGCTCGCCCCGACTCTCCCACCTCGACGAGAAAGGCCGCGCCCGCATGGTGGATGTGAGCGACAAGCCCATCAGCCGGCGAGTGGCGCTTGCCGAGGGCACCGTGACCATGGGTAGCGGGACGTTGGCGGCGATCCGCGGCGGGGAGATTCCCAAAGGCGACGTGCTCACGGTGGCAAGGCTCGCCGCGATCGGGGGAGCCAAACACACGGCCCAGCTCATCCCCCTCTGCCATCCGCTACCTATCGAAGCCATCGATGTGGAGATCGATCTCGACGACGATCTTCCCGGCCTTCGCCTTCGCGTCCGTGTATCGGCCGAGTCGCGGACGGGTGTCGAGATGGAGGCGATGTCCGCCGTGGCGATCGGCGCCCTCGCCGTCTACGACATGGTCAAGGGGATCGATCGTGGCCTCGCCATCGGCCCGATCCGCCTGCTCGAAAAGCGCGGCGGGAGAAGCGGCACGTGGACGGCCGCGGAGGAAGCTCGCTAGGCACTCGGTTTTCGGCGCGCCCCACCTTCCGTCGGACTCCTTCCCCGAGCCTGTAAAGTGGGCACGACCGTTGCGCCCCCTTCGTCGCGACAGGCGGGCGCGTCGCCTCGCAACGTGGATGATTCGGGCCTGCGCCGATGCGTATGTGAATCACGTAACCGATATCGTCACAGTTACTTACGCTATGATCCGCCGAAGAACACCGGCCGCGACTGGAACGGATAGGAGCGTTGTGGGGTTCACGCAGCGAACCAACACCGAATCGGACCGGGAAGCCAGCGGCGAGCCCGGTCTCGTCATCAAATCAGCACCGATTATCACTCGACCCAAGCTCGAAAACCGAGTCACAAGGAGCCGTACATAGATGCCTTCCGCAACCCTGGGGACCGGCTTCGAGGCAGGCGCGCTGGGGAGCCTGCCGCGATTGCCGGAGCTTTCACCGGTCACATCGGAGCTCCGCCGCCGACTTCTGTCCCCGTCCGGAATCACGCTTCTGGCCCTCTTCACCTTTCTGGCCGGAATGCTCGTAACCGCCGCGCGGGCGCCTTCGAACGCCGAGGTAGAGAGTCTCGAATCTGCGCTGTTCGCCCAGGCGGCCCAGCTGGCGCAGCTCCGCGACCAGTTGGCGATCAGCGAGGCCGAGGGGAATCGTCTCCTTGCCGTGCAGCGCTTCTCCACCGAGTACGAGATCCCCGCGGACCTTGCCGCCGCCATCTACGGCGCCTCGCTCTCCGAAGGGCTGCGGCCCGAGCTCGCGTTCCAGCTCGTGAAGATCGAGTCGGGTTTCCGACGCACGGCCGTGAGCTCGGCCGGTGCGGTGGGACTCACGCAGCTGAAGCCCAGTACGGCCCAGTGGGTCGATCCGACCACGACCGGTGAGACCCTCTGGGACACGGGCACGAACTTGCGTGTCGGCTTTCGGTATCTGAGCATCCTGCTGAGTCAGTACTCGGGTAACGAGCGTCTGGCTTTGCTCGCCTATAACCGCGGGCCAGGGCGAGTCGGCGAGCTGCTCGCGCGCGGGAAGGATCCGGCCAACGGGTACGCGAGGCGCGTTCTGGCGCATTGACCTGGTGACAGCGCTTTGACTGACAACTTCCGACTACACGACCGGATCGCCGACCACGAGGCTCGCATCGGGGTCCTCGGACTCGGCTACGTCGGCCTTCCACTCGTCGTTCACTTCGCGGAAGCCGGCTTTCGCTGTCTCGGCCTCGACGTGAAGCCGGAGATCGTCGATGGCGTCATGGGCGGCATATCCCACATCGATGACGTGAGCTCCGAGCGTGTCGCCGCCCTCGTCGCTGACGGAACGCTCGAGGCGACGACGGACTTCGACGGGCTGGTCGACGTGGATGTGTTGGTGATCTGCGTTCCGACACCGCTCTCCAAGGTCGGGGACCCCGACGTCTCGTTCATCGTCTCGGCCGCCGAACAGGTCAAGGAACGCCTGCGGCCGGGCCAGTTGGTGATCCTCGAGTCGACGACCTACCCGGGCACGACCCGCGAGCTGCTTCAGAACACGCTCGAAGAGACGGGGCTTACGGTCGGACAGGACTTTTTCCTGGCCTTCAGCCCGGAGCGCGTGGATCCGGGAAACCGGGACTTCACCATCAAGAACACACCCAAGATCGTCGGTGGGTTGACGGCGCGTTGTCACGAGCTCGCGGTCGCTCTGTACCGGCAGATCGTGGACGAGGTCGTCGAGGTCTCGTGTCCGGAAGCGGCGGAGCTCGCAAAGCTCCTCGAGAACACCTTCCGGGCCGTGAATATCGGTCTTGTGAACGAGATGGCGGTCATTGCCGACAGGCTGGGCATCGACATCTGGGAGGTCGTGGACGCCGCTTCGACGAAGCCGTACGGTTTCATGCGCTTCACACCCGGGCCCGGCCTGGGCGGGCATTGCATCCCGGTCGATCCGCAGTATCTCGCGTGGAAGATGAGATCCCTCCGCTATCGCACGCGTTTCATCGAGCTGGCGGCCGAGGTCAACGCGGAGATGCCCAGATACGTGGTTGCCAAGACAGCGGAAGCGCTGAACGTGGTCGGCAAGGCGGTCAACGGCAGCCGCGTGCTGCTGCTCGGCGTGTCGTACAAGGCCAACGTGGATGACATCCGCGAGAGCCCGGCGCTGGACATACACAAGCTCCTGCGCGAGATGGGTGCCGTCGTCTCCTACCACGACCCGCACGTGGGATCGGTGAGGATCGACGGGGACACGTTCGAGTCCGTGCCCCTGACTGCCGATGCGCTCGCCGAGGCCGACGTCGTCGTCCTGACCACCGATCACGAGAGCGTCGACGACGCCCTCGTGCTGGACGAAGCCGAGATCGTGGTCGACCCGCGAAACGCACTCAGGGGAAGAACGGGACGAGCCGTGGTCTATCCTGTGGCCGGTCCGCCTCGAGCAGGAAGCGCCCCGCCGCTGGAGGTGGGGAGCCCCGCCTAGCGGAAGTCAGCTGAAGTCGCGCGTCTCTCTGCCTGAGTGGACGCACGACAACCGGGATTCAGCGATCAGCCGCTCGCCGGCATCGGTCGACGGCCATCATCCAACAGTCGGCGAGGGGCATCCGCGGCCATACGAGCCACCTTCATGCTCCACGAGGCCACATGTGCCGCCGGATGAGTGAGCCGCAAGCCGACCGGCCTGGCAGCGTGCATGGCGGCCAGAAAACCCGACGCGTTCGTAAAGGCGGACATCTCCGTGTGCGCCCGCCCGATCTCCGAGGGAAAGTGCGCATCGGAGCTCGCGGCGCGCGGCAGAGCTCTGGCCCTCGCCGACGTGTCGGCCGTCCTGTTCCACACGCTCAAAAAAGCCCTGGCGTTGAACACCTCGACGATGTCCGCGGCATCAACCGCACGTCTCAAGTGCCAACCGGGACGGTACGGGTACGCGTAGGGGTGAGGCGCGTAGACGACGCCGTCCTGATCCCGGATACGCTCGACGACCTCTTCGATCGGCAGGCCCATCGGAATCCGCTCACTCAGGAAGAGGCCGATCAGCTCGGTCCGACCCCGGCAGCGAATCTCTTCGCCGACGATCACGAGATCCGGTGCCAGCTCGCGAGCCTCGAGAGCACCGTCTATCTCGCCGTGATCCGTTACAGCGATGCGGTCGAGGCCGGCGTCGCGCGCTCGCAGCACCAGTTCGACCGGTCGTAAGCTGGCATCCGGCGACCGGCGGGTGTGCGTGTGCAAGTCCACGCGGATGGTCGCGGTATCGGGTCGTCGATGCGGAGTCATCTAATCCTATGTGGCGTAGTAGCTTATTCGTCAATCTGAACGGACCGGACCCACAGCCGCGGTTTACCGATGCGCAAGCGCCCGTGGACGACTCGCCGTTGCTGACCGGCCGGCGGTCTCCGTGAATGGTGCAAGTCGTGGGCCGACTCGGGGGCGAGGGCGCAGGCGCTGGCCGACCCGAAGGCTAAAAGGCTGGATGCAGATCAGTCGGGTGCTGGGGGTGGGTCAGCGCCTCACGGTCAGGCGGTCGCCGGGGTGGATCTTCGAAGAACTCAGGTTGTTCCAGCGCATGAGATCGGTCGTCGACACGCCGTGGCGACGCGCCAGAGACCACAGGGTGTCACCCCTGCGCACCGTCACCGTAGCCGGGCCAGGGGCGGATCTCGTCGCGCTTTGGCCCGAGGAGCTGGCAAGTCGAGTCGGAGTGCCGCTGCGCGGGACCACCAGCTTTTGGCCGATCTGGATTCGTCGCGGGTTCACGTTGCCATTGGCCGCCCGAAGTGCCGCTACCGAAGTGCCATACCTCCTGGCAATCTGCCCCAGCGTCTGCCCCCTCGTCACGACATGGATCAACCAGGTAACGCGCTTGTCGGCCGGTATGCTCGCGTAGTTCACCCGGAACGCGTCCGCCTTGCCCGGCGGCACCCTGATCGTGACCCGACGATCCGGAGGCGTCACGTGCCGCAGGTACTCCGGGTTGAGGCCGCGCATCACCTCCTCATCGGTCTCCGCCGCCTCGGCCAGCACGTCCATCGAGGTCGCGTCCGGCACCTCAGCGACGTCGAACTCGAGAGGCGGCTCGGGGACGATGCCTCGGAAGCCGTACTTCTCCGGGTTCTTGGCGATGATGGCGGCCGCGATCATCTTCGGCACGTAGCTCCGGGTCTCTCGCCGAAGAGCGGTTCCGCGGGTCAGGTCCCAGTAGTCACGCCTGCCGGTCCTGGCGATGGCGCGACGAACGCGGCCGGAACCGGCATTGTACGCGGCGGCCGCCAGATACCATGAGCCGAACTCGTCGTACAGATCCGAGAGATGGGCGATCGCCGCATCGGTCGACTTGAAGGGGTCGCGCCGCTCGTCGACCCAGTAGTCCACCTTCAAACCGTACAGCCGGCCGGTCCCGCGGATGAACTGCCAGATCCCGACCGCCCGTGCCCGGCTGTAAGCGCGCGGGTTCAAGCCGCTCTCGATCATCGCGAGGTAAACCAGGTCCGTAGGAAGGCCGGCCGCCCTGAGCCGCTGTTGGATCATCGGGCCGTACCGCCCGAGACGAGAGAGATACGTCGAGAATCGTTCGTGGATGTCGTCTTCGAAGTACGTGATCCACCGATCGACCTTGTCGTTCATGTCGAGCGGCAGCTCGTACTTCAGGTTCTCCGGATGGCTGGCCAGACCGAGCGGATCGGGTCCGAACAGCTCCATAAACTCGCGCCGGGTCGCCTCCTCCAGCGCCTCCACGGTTCGCTGTTGCTCGAGATAGCTCTCGACGACGGCTGCCGGGTCCGCCCCCTGAGCGTCTGTCGTGAGCGTGACGTCCTCCGCGCCGGGCGCCGGGAGCTCCAGGGTCGAAGCCGCATCGCCGGCCTCGCCGGCAGCGGAGGCGTCCAGCCCGGCCGCGGCGTGGGCATCCGTCCCATTTGCGACCGGTCCTGTGCTTTCGTCCGTAGACTCGGTTCCGGAAGCGGCCGCGGGAGCCGCTTCTGTGGACCCGGCATCCGTCGACGCCGAGCCCGGCGTCGTGCGGGGGGACTGCTTGGGGCCGCAGGCGAGCCCCGTCGCGAGCGCGAGCACGAGCGCCGCCATCCACAGCCAGTTGATTCCCCTCATGAGCCTACGCCCTCCCGGTCACCCATCTAACGAGTCGCACCAGCACCTCACGATCGAGGCCGTACACCGCTGGCTCGGCTGCGAGCCACCCACGATAACGAGTGATGTTAAGCAAGTATGTCTAAATACGGTAGTTCGGCGCTTCGCGCGTGATCACGACGTCGTGGGGATGCGATTCCCGCAGACCGCCTGGCGTGATTCTCACGAGCTCGGCATCTCGACGGAGCTCCGTGATGTCGGAGACTCCGCAGTATCCCATTCCGCTTCGCAGACCGCCCACGAGCTGAAACACCGTATCCGCCGCCGGGCCCTTGTACGGGACCCGTCCCTCGATGCCTTCGGGAACGAGCTTTCGGCCGGATCGCTCCTCCTGAAAGTACCGATCGGCCGATCCTTCATCCAACGCCGAGAGCGAGCCCATTCCCCGAATCGTCTTGAAACGCCGACCCTCGAGGAGAATGGACTCGCCGGGGCTTTCGTCCGTACCCGCAAGCATCGAGCCCATCATGCACGAAGAAGCTCCGGCGGCGATCGCCTTGACGATATCGCCCGATTGCTTGATTCCACCGTCCGCGATGATCGGCACCTGCTCCTCGACGCCATCGGCCGCGTCGCGAATCGCGGTAATCTGTGGCACGCCGACACCCGTAACGACGCGTGTCGTGCAGATCGATCCCGGACCGATTCCGACCTTCACGGCGTCGGCGCCGCGGTCGAGCAGCGCGCGCGCGCCCTCCCGGGTTCCCACATTGCCCGCGATAAGCTGGGCGTCCGGCAAAGCGGCACGAACCCTCTCGACGGCGTCGAGGACGCCCTGGGAGTGACCATGTGCGGTCTCGACGACGATGACGTCGCACCCCGCCTCGGCGAGCGCCCGCGCCCGGTCGAGATCGGTCAGAGAGGCACCCACCGCGGCTCCGACGCGAAGTCGGCCGTGGTCATCCTTGGAGGCGTTCGGGTACCGTCGGCGCTTGAACACGTCCTTGACCGTGATGAGGCCCTTCAACCGTCCCTCATCGTCCACGACCGGGAGCTTCTCGATCTTGTGGCGGTGAAGCAGGTTCTCGGCGTCCTCCAGCGACGTGCCGACCGGAGTCGTGATCAGGCCCTCGCTCGTCATCACCTCCCGGATCGGGCGATCCAGGTTCATCTCGAACACGAGGTCGCGGTTGGTGAGGATGCCCACCAAACGGTTGCCCTCCTCGACGATCGGCACGCCGCTGATCGAATACTCCTCCATCAGAGCGGTGGCCTCCCGCAGCCGCGCATCCGGACCGAGGGTGATGGGGTTCAGGATCATCCCGCTCTCCGACCTCTTCACGCGATCGACCTGCGCGCACTGTGCGTCGATGGACATGTTCTTGTGGATGATCCCGATTCCCCCCTCGCGTGCGATGCCGATCGCCATGGCATACTCGGTCACCGTGTCCATAGCGGCCGAGACGAGAGGAATGGCAAGGGGAATCTTCCTGGTCAGCCGGGTCGAAACGTCTACCTGGGAGGGATGCACCGTCGAGTGTCGGGGGACGAGAAGAACGTCGTCGAACGTGAGCCCCTCGCGCAGCCTCCTCCGCTTCGTCATCGATCCCGACTGCCGATTGCGGATAAACCAGGGCCGCG
>JARRMU010000029.1:0-33616 GCA_037385645.1 Gemmatimonadales bacterium | reverse complement strand
CCTCCCGCGCCTGGTTCTCCTCGAACGAGGCCATCTCCTCGGGCGAGTACTCCTTCGACTTGAGGACCGTCCACAGCACAGCCACGAAGAAGACCGCAGCGCCGAGGTAGAAGGAAAAGCGCACCGAGTCGGGGATCACGCCCTCGGGCGCTTCGTTGCTCACACCGAGCTGCCCGGTGAGGAGCCAGGGGAGCATCGACGCGACCACGGCGCCGGTGCCGATGAAGAAGCTCTGCATCGCGAACCCGGTGGTTCGCTGCTCCGAGGGCAGGTTGTCGCCCACGAAGGCCCGGAACGGCTCCATCGAGATGTTGATGGAGGCGTCCATGATCCACAGCATGCCCGCCGCGACCCAGAGAGCCGGGGAGTTCGGCATGGCGATCAAAGCCAGCGAGGCCAGGATCGCGCCTGCGAGGAAGTACGGACGACGGCGGCCTAGTCGGTTCCAGGTGCGATCGCTCAAATAGCCGACGATCGGCTGGACCATGAGCCCGGTCACGGGCGCGGCGATCCACAGGATCGGGATGTTCTCCACCCTGGCGCCCAGCGTCTCGAAGATCCGGCTCACGTTGGCGTTCTGGAGAGCGAACCCGAACTGAATGCCCAGGAAGCCGAAGCTCATGTTCCAGATCTCCCAGAACGACAGGTGCGGCTTGGACCGGACGGTGGCGGGCGCGGCGGCGGCGGTGGCGGGGCTGGCTGAAGCGGGAGAATCCATGTTGGTCCGGTACCTGTCTAGCGGGGTGTCCAGGGTTCTGCCGGTGCCCTCGTCCGGGCCTCGTCGAGGCGGCGGACCAGCGCTTCAATCTCCGGATCGGCCATGATCACGTCGAGGGTACGGCCCATGGGCCGCTGCCAGTTCGGCCGCTCGGAGGAGCGCGTCCCGGGGAGGTTGACCTGCTCGACCTCGAGCCACAGGTCCTCCAGCCAGGGGATCACGAGCGGGGAGGCGGAGCTGCCGAGCCACTCCAGCAGCGCCGAGAGGAGCGCCTGGGGCTCCTGCAGGCTCTCTCCCAGGGCCTTGGCCAGCTTCTCCGCGGCCTCGGCCCGCGCCTCGCGCTCGCGTGGGGCGGCGCCCTTCTCGAGCAGGCCGACGCGGACCCGCTCGTCGATGTCGACCTGGGCGATCCAGCCGGCGAGTGTCGGCGTGTCGTGCGTGCCGATCAACGCCACCTCATCGGCGGCGGGAGGCTGCGGATCCTCCTCCGACTCCGCAGCTTCGAACTCGGCCAGGAACATCCCCCAGATCCGGTGCCGCGGCAACGCCTCGTCGATCTCCAGGGGGACGGTTCCGAGGTTCTCGCCCACCACCTCGCACCGATTCCGGTGCGACTCCAGGGTCAGGATGGCGAACAGCTCCTCGGCCGGGTACGTCACGTACGTTCCCTCGTGCAGCCCGAAGCCGTGCGGAATCCAATACAGACGGGTCAGTGCCATGATGTGATCCACCCTCAGCACCCCCGACAGAGCGGCCTGATGGGCGATGCTGGCGGCCAGATAGCGGTGTCCCTCCCGGCGGGACGCCTCCGGCAGCACCGGTGCGAATCCCCAGTCCTGACCGCTGGGAAAGCCTCGGTCGGGAGGCGCCCCCACGGACATCCCTTGCGCGAACAGGGACTGCCGGGACCACGGGTCGTAGCCATCGGGGTGTACGCCCACCGCCAGGTCGAGGCCGAGGCGGACTCCGGCCGCATCCAGCCTTCGGCGAAGGGAATCGAGCTGGGCACGGGCCGTCGTTTGCGCCACGAGATGGAATCGCTCCTCGTCCCGATCCACCTCCTCGGGGCCCGGGTTGCCGGCCCGCGCCTCCCGCGGCCCCCGCCGCCAGTCTCGACCGAGTCGGGCCTGAACGCCCCGAAAGCGTGCGTACCGGGTGAGCTCGGGGTCGAGGGACGAGGGCTCCGGTGCGGAAAGCCCCGCGAGCGCCGCCCGGACTTCCGCATCGGCGAGCGTAACGTCCAGGCTGGCGGGCGGCTGTACGGCGCGGTGCGCACCGCCGAGGTCGAGGATGAGCTCGTTCCAGAACAGCCGGCTGACCGGAGAGTAGGGGCTCGGCTCCGGTGGCACCCCATTGAAGGTGGGTAGCAGCGGCAGCAGCGTCACCAGGTCACCGCCGCGGGAGCCCACCCAGCGGCACACGGCTTCCAGGTCCCTCAAGTCGCCCAGCGACCGGCTTCGCGTCGACCGCAGGGCGGCGAGCTGCGCGCCGATCCCCCAGCTCCGTCCGAAATCGGATCGGCGCCAGGCGTTCTGCGGCGCGGAGATGACCGTGCACGTCTCGGTGCGACCGGCGCGCTCGACGGATAGGCGATGATAGCCGAACGGGAGGGAACGGCCGCCGCGGGCCTTCGAGCGCATGTCGTGCAGGGCCACGACGCCGCCATCTTCGAGCCGAAGCTCGGCATGGGCGAGGTCTTCCTCGGTGAGGATGTGAAGAGGGAGGGCTCCCTGCCACGCGACGACGACGGGCGGGAGGAAGTCGGTGTTCTCGGCCGCCCGCTTCGCTCGCAGCGCTTCCGGCGCGTCCTCCGGGCCGACGACCGGGGCGCCGAGGGCGGCGCAGACGCGAAGAAGTGTATCGGGGTCCACGGCGACGGGCCTGTCCAGGCCATCCACGTAGCGGGTGTGGACGCCCATTGCTGTGGCGAGGGCGCCGAGCGCTGCCAGTTCATCCGTTCGTGTCGGCGGAAGGATCAAGCTGTCGGCGTCCTTCTCCGAGTGGATCTTCCGGTATCCGGGTTGGCGTTGGATACGGATTATAGGCGAGGGCCCACGTGGCTGGCGACCGGTTCGCCGGCCACGTGCTCCGGTCGACTCGTGGCGCCTCCGCTTCACCGGTGAACTTCGTTGCGGCGCCCATGTACCATCGGGGCCGAAGCGAGAATCGTTTACCTTCGCGGTCCACTTCCGCCCATGAGCCACGAAACGCGCCCCCAGCGGAGGCCCATCCTTCCGTCGCTGCTGCCCCGCAGCCTGCGGTGGCTGCTGGCCGTCGCCCTGGTTCTCGCGGCCTTCATGGTGGCGGACACGGTCTACCTCCTCATCAACCGGCTGGCCGACGCGCTGGGCTGGGATTTCTTCGCCGTGGGCGAGACGTCCCTGCCGAAGCTCTTCCAGGCGATGGTGCTGACCCACACCGGAGTGGGGCTGCTGCTCGCGACGCTGATGCTCGCCTTCCTCGTTACCCACCTGCCGAAGGTGTGGAGACGCCGTCACCGGGCGTCCGTGCTCTCCGGGATCTTCTACACGATGGCGGGCCTCACCCTGGTCGTCACCGGGCTGTTCATCCTGACCGCGGCCGCTAGCCGCGACCACCGCTGGGCCTGGTGGGCGCACGTCATCTGCGCGGCCCTGGTGGCCGCCGGCTACATCGCCCACCGGCTGGTGAGCTACGCCCGACCACCCGGCGCCGCCTTCCGCCGCTTCGGCCTCGGCGTAGCAGCGGTAGCCGCCATTCTGGTGGTCGCGCACGGCTTCGGGAAGCGGGGGATCGAGCTCACGGCCGAGGCGCGAGCGGCCCTCGAGGGCGGGATGGGATCCGGACCGGGATCCAGATCTCGCAACGTGGCCGAGTTCGCGGACGGCCATATCGTCGCAGGCGGCTATGTCCCTCGGGACTTCATTCCGCCCGAGAGCCCCTTCTTCCCCTCGGCCGCCACCACCACCTCGGGCAGCTACCTGCCGGTCCGGATCATCACCCGCGACGATCCGGCGTCTCCCCTCGAGGAGGTGGCAAGCGAAGTCGAGCGTCACGGCTTCGTGTTCGAGATCCCGATCGGCGCCGAGACGTGCGTCCGCTGCCACGCCGATATCGTCGAGCAGTGGTCGAAGTCCGCCCACCGCTTCGCCTCGTTCAACAACCCGTTCTACGAGGCGACGGTCAACGACATGCGCCGGAACGCCACCGTCCCGAACCCGTGGATCGAGGCCCACATGCGGCAGTTCTCGGTCGAGCCGGACGGCGTGGGCCGGGTGAAGAGCAAGTGGTGCAGCGGCTGCCATGATCCGGCTCTGATGCTGGCGGGCCAGATGGACGGCGAGATCGATCGTTCCAGCGTGGAGGCGCAGGCCGGCCTCACCTGCCTGGCATGTCACGCCATCGACCGGATCCACGACCAGACCGGGAACGGGAACTACAACATCGCCGACGAGCAGGAGGATCCCTACCTGTTCGCCGACGCGAGGCCCGGAACGCTGGGAGCGTTCCTGCACGACGCGGCGCTGAAGGCGAAGCCCACCGTGCACAAGCGGCAGCTGCTCAAGCCGTTCTTCCGCGAACCCGAGTTCTGCGCCGCGTGCCACAAGGTCAGCCTCACCGAGCCGGTCAACAATTACCGCTGGCTGCGAGGGCAGGACGAGTTCGACGCCTGGCACGACAGCGGGGTGTCGCTGAACGCCTCGCGGACCTTCTACCTGCCGGCGGCGAAGCGCGTCTGCCAGGACTGCCACATGCCGCTCGAGCCGGCGACCCGGGGAGACGTCTCGGCCAAGCGCGGCATGGTGCGCTCGCACCGCTTCCTGGCCGTGAACACCGCGCTTCCGTTCCTCCGCGGCGACGAGGAGACGATCCGTAGGATCGAGGCCTTCTTGCGTGACGAGAAGCTGAGCGTCGACATCCTCGCCCTGAGGAGGGCGGGCAGCGGGGAATCCGCTCGCTTCATCGAACGGGAGACGACGGTGCTCCTGCCCGGTGAGCAGGTGACGGTGGACGTCGTCGTCCGCAACAAGGGGGTGGGGCACACCTTCCCCGGCGGGACCAACGACTCCAACGAGGGGTGGCTCGAGTTTGCCCTCGTGGACGGGGAGGGCCGCGTCCTGGGCATCAGCGGCGAGGTGGATGCGGACGGCCACGTCGATCCGATGGCACACGTCTACAAGTCCGTGATCCTGGACCGTGGGGGGAAGCCGATCGACCGGCGCAACGCGGCCGACATCCACGTCACGGCAGCCGCCAACGTGATCGGGCCCGGCACGGCCGACGTCGGCCACTTCGAGTTCACCGTGCCGGCGGCGCTGGCGGGGAAGGCGCTCACCCTGCGGGCGAGGCTCCTGTGGCGGAAGTTCAATCGAGGATACTCGGAGTTCGCGTTCGTCGAGAACCCGGAAGGGTTCAAGCGGTTCAGCGACATCCCGGACCTTCCGATCACCGAGATCGCCTCCGATGAGGTGGAGCTCCGCGTCGGCGGACGGGAGATCCGGTCCGCCCCGCCGGTGGAGGCGGCAACGCCGTCCGAGTGGACCCGGTACAACGACTATGGGATCGCCCTCCTCCGGGAGGGCAACTCACGGGCGGCCTTGAAGGCGTTCGAGCGAGTGGCGGTGCTCCGGCCCGAGCGAGTCGACGGGCCCCTGAACATGGCCCGGGCGGCCCTGCGGGAGGGCAACATCGAGGCGGCGTACGATTTCCTTCGGCGAGCCGAGGCGATTCGTAGCGGTGACGCGCGGGTGGCCTGGGTCTGGGGGGGCGCTCTGCAGGAGGATGGCCGGTACGAGGAGGCGGCCCTCGCTTACCGCCGGGTGCTGGAGGATTTCCCCGAGGATCGCGCTGCGTGGCGTAGCCTCGGACGAACGCTGTACCTGGACCAGCGCTACGAGGAGGCGCTCCTCGCGTTTGACCAGGTGCTGAAGATCGACCCGGAGGATCGGGTGTCCCACTATCACCGAATGCTCTGCTACCGGGCGCTGGGCCGGGAGGCGGAGGCGGAAGCGGCGGCAGCCGCGTACGGACGGTATAGTATCGACGAATCGGCTCAGGCGATCACCCGAGCCTTCCGGCTCGCGAATCCCGGGGTGAACCTGATGGCGCAACCGATCCACACACACCCCGTGTCCTCGACGGAATAGGCCCGTCGTGAAGAGAAGCGGGCTTCAGGTGGGCCGCAGGGGCGCCCTTTTCGTGGCGATATTCGCTTGCGGCTCCGCCGCCGGCTGTCGGGACCCGGAGCCGGTGGCTCATGAAGTGCCCGACTACGCGCCGCCCGCGTATGTGACCGGCGAGTCCCGGACGGCCTCGACGCGCATGCGCTTCGTGGACATCACCGCCTCCGCCGGGATCGGCTTCGTGCATGAGACCGGCGCCTTCGGTCAGAAATGGATGCCGGAGACGATGGGCAGCGGCGGAGCCTTTTTGGACTACGATGGCGACGGGCTGCCCGATCTCCTGCTGGTGAACGGCTCGCAATGGCCGGGCCATGAAGACGGCTCTAGGCGTGCCGTCTCGCACCTCTACCGGAACCTGGGGAACGGCCGCTTCCGGGACGTGACGGCCGAGGCCGGACTCGACTTCAGTCTCTACGGGATGGGGGTGGCGGTAGCGGACTACGACGCCGACGGAGACCCCGATGTCTATCTGACCGCCGTCGGCGACAACGTACTGCTGAGGAACGAGGGCGGACGGTTCACCGATGTCTCCTCCGAGGCGGGGGTGGACGGTAATAGCGGAGTTCGGGGAGACTCGCCCGCCTGGTCCACGAGTGCGGCGTGGCTGGACGCCGACCGCGACGGCTATCTGGACCTCTTCGTGTGCAACTACGAGAGATGGACGCCGGAGACCGATCTGTTCACCACCCTCGACGGGGTGACGAAGTCGTACGCCACCCCCGAGCAGTACGATGGAGAGACGTGCCGGCTGTACCGGAACGTGGACGGGCAGAGCTTCGCGGACATCACCGCGGAGGCCGGCGTGTTCAATCCCGACGGGAAGTCGCTCGGCGTGGCCGTCGAAGACTTCAACGCGGATGGGTGGCCCGACATCGTGGTCGCCAACGACACGTACCCGAACTTCCTCTACCTTAACGATGGCGACGGTACCTTCACGGATGTGGCGGAGCGAGCCGGGGTCGCGTTCGACGAGTTCGGCAGAGCGCGGGCGGGCATGGGCATCGACGTCGCCGATGTTACGAGCCGGGGCCGGCTGTCGATCGCCATCGGCAACTTCTCGAACGAGCCGCTATCGCTGTACACGCAGATCGGCGACGATCTGTTTCAAGACCTCGCCGGATCGGCGCGTCTGACCCGGGCGACCCTACGATCGCTCACCTTCGGACTGCTCTTCGCCGATCTGGACCTGGACGGCTACCTGGACCTTGTGGCGGGCAACGGCCACATCGAGCCCGGGATCAACGCCGTGCAGAGCGACATCACCTTCGCCCAGCCGCTCCAGCTCTTCTGGAACAACCGGCGCGGGCAGTTCATCGCCGTGAGCGGGCAGGTGGGGGCCGGCTTCGGGGAGGAGATGGTAGCGCGTGGAATCGCCACCGCGGACATTGACCGAGATGGGGATCTGGACGTTCTGGTCACGGTCAACGGCGGCCCGCCGAGGCTGCTGCGCAACGACCTTCCGCCGTCCGAGGCCAACTGGCTGCGGATCCGGCTCAGGGGCGCCTCCCCCAACCTCGACGCCGTGGGGGCCGTGGTGAGCGTGTTCGCCGGCGATCTCGTCCAGCGCCGGATGGTCCGCACCGGCTCCTCCTACCTGTCTCAGTCCGAGATCAATCCTCTCCTCATCGGGCTGGGAGACCGGACCCAGGCGGACAGCATCCTGGTGCGCTGGCCTGCCAGCGGAACGCAGCAGCGCTTCGGTCCCGTCGCGGCCGAACGCACCCTCTCGATCAGCGAAGGCCGCGATGCCATGGCGACTGGCGGACGCGAAGCGGAAGACCGGGCGGTACCGCAGTGAGGCGACACGTCCCGGCCACCGGGCTCGGCCTCCTCGTGCTCGTCGCCTGCGGTGAACCGGCGTCGGAGGCGGAGTCTCCATCAGCGGAGATCCTGGTCGCGCGCACGACCGGGCTCACGTTTCTGCAGCGGGACCAGCTGGACGAGGCACGAGGGGAGTTCGAGCGTCTGATCGAGCTCGCCCCTGAAGAGGCGATCGGGTACACGAACCTTGCCCTCGTCCACCTGAGGACGGGTGATCTTGCCGCAGCGGAGCGGGCCGTCGGCCGAGCGCTGGAGATCGAGCCGGAAAATCCCGACATCCGGCTCATCCTGGCCAGGATCTACGAAGCGGACGGTCGAGTGGAGGAGGCGCGGGAAGAGCTGGAGGTGGTGGCTCGGCGGGACCCGGAACACGTCCGGACGCTGTACGCATTGGCTGAGCTCCACGGCCGCTCGGGCACGGCCGAGGAGCTGGGTCGTAGAGCCGAGTATCTAAGGCGCGTGGTCGCGCTCCAACCCGCCAACCTGGCGGCGCGGCTGCAGCTCGCCGAAGCGTTGCTCCGGGTCGGCGAGGCGGACGCCGCTACGGCGGAGCTGGAGGAGCTGAGAAGCCAGGCACCGTCGTTCCCGGCCGCCCCGGCGGCAGCCTTCCGACAGGCGCTCACTTTGATGCGGGCCGAGCGGAGCGACGAAGCGCTGGCGCCGCTGGCGAGCTTCGGCGCGTACTTCGAGGTCACCTCGGCGTACCAGGCGGCCATGGAGGATCTGCGCGGCCCGCCCGGCACTCTGGTAGGGATCCCGCACTTCACCTTCAGCCATGAGTTCTCGCTTCGGGTGCTGGAGGAGGCGGCCGTGCTGGAGGCCCTGCGCTTCACGGACGCCACGACTGTGGCAGGGCTCGACGTCATCCCGACGAGGGAAGGGCCGGAAGGCGCGACGGAGGAACGCCGCACGGTGATCGCGGTGGCCGACTTCGACGGAGACGGCGACCAAGATGTGTACGCGGCGACCGATGGCGACGCTGCGTCGGAGCGCTCCGATTTCCTTCTCAGGAACGACCTGGGGAGGTTTGTCGAGACGACGGCGGAGGCCAACGTCGTGCACGGAGGAGAAGCGAGTTCCGCCATATTCGCCGACTTCGACGATGACCGGAGGCTCGATCTGTACATCGTCAGGGTCGAGGGGAACCTCCTCTACCGGAATCTTGGCGACGGGAGGTTTGAGGACGTGACCCGGTCGGCGGGGATCGCCGGCCCCGGGGGCGGCGGCAAGGCTGTCTTCGTCGACCTGGATCTCGACGGTGACCTCGACATCTACGAGGCTCGCGACGGGGCCAACCGCTTCTACCGGAACAACGGGGACGGGAGCTTCGAGGAGCGAGCGGCCGCGGCCGGAATCGCAGGAGATGAGGGATCCGACAGCCGCGACGTGGTATTCGGCGACTTTGACGACGACCACGACGTCGACCTTTTCGTGATCAACGCGAATGGCAGCAACGCGCTGTTCTCCAATGCCCGTCAGGGGCGCTTCGAGGACGTGACGTCGGAGAGCGGGCTGGCGGGCGGCGGCGGATCGGGCGCGGCCGCGGTCGGCGACTACGACAACGACGGTTTCCTGGACCTCTTCGTGACCGCGCTGAGCGGCGGTGGGCACACTCTCTACCGTAACGACGGCGAAGGAACGTTCGAGGTCGACCGCCGCTCCGATCCGGCGTTGAGCGAGATTCAGGACCTCGCCGGGCTGGGAGCGGCCTTCTTTGACTTCGACAACGACGGGCACCTGGATCTCCTGGCGGTCGGAGAGCGCACGGGCGGATCGGGTCGAGGGGCGGTCCTGTTCCGCAACGACGGGACGGGCCGATTCGAGGACGCATCTCGCTTCCTGCCTGGCGATCTGGAAGGCGTTCGAGGCCTGACGGTGGCGGATTACAACGAGGACGGCGACCTGGATATCTTCCTGGCCGCTTCCGACGGAGGCGTGCGGCTGCTTCGCAATGACGGCGCCAACGTCAACCACTACTTCAAGATCGAACTCGTGGGGCTCGGTGAAGGGAGCGGTAAGAACAACCGCTTCGGGATCGGCGCGCGGGTCAAGGTGCGGGCCGGGGACCTGTTCCAGGTCCGGGAGGCGACCGATCCGGTCATCCATTTCGGCCTCGGTCACCGCCTGAAGGCCGACGTGGTGCGGGTCGAGTGGACGAACGGCGTGATTCAGGACATCTACTTCCCCGGCTCCGACGAGGACCTGGTCGAGGACCAGAAGCTCAAAGGGTCGTGCCCCTTCCTCTACGCATGGGACGGGCGCCGCTTCTCCCTCGTAACCGACGTGATGTGGCGGAGCGCGCTGGGCATGCCCATGGGGATCATGGGCGCCGATCGGGCCTACGCGCCGGCCGCGGCATCTCGCGAGTACGTGCGGATTCCGGGCGCGGCGCTCGAGGAGAAGAACGGTGAATACGTTCTGCAGCTCACGGAAGAGCTGTGGGAGATCTTCTACGTCGACGAGATAGAGCTGGTCGCCGTCGACCACCCCGACACAGTCGACGTCTTCGTGAACGAGCGCTTCGTGCCGCCAGGACCCGCCTCGCTGACCATTCATCAGGTCGCCGGTGCGCGCCTGCCAGCGGCGGCCACGGATGGAGACGGAACGGACCTTCTCCCGCAGCTGCGCGAGCAGGACGACGTCTACGTCTCCAACCTTACGCCCGCCCGCTTCCAGGGGGTCGTGGAGCCCCACGACCTGATCCTGGACCTCGGAGACTTTGCCGCATCCGATGCCGTCACGCTGTACCTGAACGGCTGGATCTTTCCCACGGATGCGAGCATCAACGTGGCGATGTCGCAGTCCCGGCGCGATTCGGTATTCGCGCCGTACCTGGAGGTGATCAGCGCGGGAGGTGAATGGACAAGGGCGATCGACGATCTCTGCTTTCCGGCAGGAAAGAAGAAGACCGTGATCGCGGACCTGACCGGGATGTTCCCGACCCCCGATCATCGGGTGCGGATTCGCACGAGCATGCAGATCTATTGGGACCGCGTCTTCTTCTCCGTCGGGAGCCCGACGCAGGAGTTGAAGACGACAGCCATGGAGCCCGCGTCGGCCGATCTCCACTTCCGCGGGTTCTCCCGCGAGCACCGGAAGGGAGGAAGGTACGGACCGCACTGGTTCGACTACGCGAAGGTCTCGACGGAGCCGCGATGGCTGGCGCTGGAAGGCGCCTTCACGCGCTTCGGGGACGTGCTTCCCCTGCTGCTCGCCTCCGACGACAGGTACGTCGTCATGGGTCCGGGCGACGAGGCCACCATCGCGTTCGACGCCCGGCGGCTCCCGCCGCTACCGCCCGGCTGGAGGAGGGACTTTCTCCTCTATTCGGTTGGCTGGGTGAAGGATGCAGATCTGAACACGGCGACCGGAAACTCCGTCGACCCGCTGCCGTTCCACGACATGTCGCGCTACCCGTACGGGCCGGACGAAGCCTATCCGGACGACGAAGACCACCGGAGCTTCCTGGGCGAGTACCAGACCAGACGCTTCGAAGCCGGAGCTCGCTAGCCGTCCCGGCCGGCCAGACGCTGGACGTGGTGGCGAGCGAGCGTTCCGTAAGCGAGGGTTAGCCGTGAAGAAGGTACTAGTCGGCGCCGCGCTGATCCTCCTCCTCATCGGTGTGATCGTAGGGTTGCCGCGGTTCAGGCCTCCGGAGAGGGCAGCGTCAGGATCCGAAGGCTCCGCCGAGCCCGAAGCCGCCGCGCCTGGTTTGCCCACGGCTGGAGCGGCCGCCGATACGATCGGCAGGAAGCGCATCCTCCGATTTTGGGAGCTCTACCGACAGGCGACGGCTCACCGCGTGGCAGGTCGCACCCGGGAGGCGGCCGCGGACTATGCCCGCGCGCTCGAGCTCAACCGCCGGCACGAGGATGTGCTGTACTACCTGGGCAACATGCACTTCGAACTGGGCGAGTACGGGGCGGCCGAGCAGGTATGGCGACGCCTCGTGCAGGTCAACCCCGCCAGCGCCCGCGCCCACTCGCGCCTCGGCGACCTGTACATGTGCACGGATCTCGAGGAGTTCCTCGACCTGGACGCGGCGAGGGCGGAGTTTGATCGCGCGCACCAGATCAACCGAGAAGATGCCGGCCCTCCCCTCAAGCTCGGCCAGATCGCTTTGCTGAGAGACGATCTCGACACGGCGCTCGGGTACCTCGATGCGGTGATCGGGTCCAACTACACGAGCGTCGATGCGCACTACCTGCGGAGCTACATCGCCTGGAAGCGTGGGGACGAACGACAGGCCGAGGAATCGTTGGCTCAGGCGGTTCTATATGCGAGGCCCACCGAGCTACCCGCCGGAACGTCACAGGAGGGAGATACCCAGACGGGGTCGACACCTCTGGTTCAGACCGGAGTCAGGTGTGCGGAGGTGCTGCACGCGGCTGACCTCGCAGCCCTCGGGGATTCGGTCCGGCTGGAGCAGGCGGAGCCTGGCTTCCGTCAGCTCGATCGATCGCTAGCCGAGATCCGACAGAGACTACGGTCCTAGGCGGCGTCGCCGTCAGCCAGATCGTACCCACACCCACACCATCGCAACGCGGTGGGCGAGCCCGACGAGGATGAGCCGATGGACGCTGGCCGGTCTGGTGCCGATGGCATGCCGTCGGCGCGCCGGCGCCGTATCTTGTTGGTCAAAGCGCGACGATCGGCTCCGACGCTGCATGCGCGGGTCGCCGGCCTGCGCCGGTGACCCTCCGGCAGGATCAACACCGTCCTACCTTATCTGTCCGGGAAGGAGCTGCGGAGGTGAGCACCCAAGCGACGCGCGACTCGATGCAGGAATGGCGGCGGAAGCTCCTGATTTGCGTCTCCGGCCTTCTGGTCTTCGAGACTCTCACGGGCCTGTCCATCTACCTACTTCCATTCAGCGTCTCCAACCAGGTCATGGTCCTGCTGCACACGGCGATCGGCCTCGTGTTCCTCGTGCCGTTCGCGTGGTATCAGATCCGGCACTGGCGGCTCTATCAGCCGAGGCGGATGTCCCACGTCAAGCTCACCGGCTACTTCGCCATGGGCGCGACGATCGTGGCGATCGTCTCGGGCCTCGTGCTGACCTGGCAGGCGGTATTCCAGACGCGGATCAGCTACGGGTGGGATCTGATGCACATCGTGGCCACCTTCGCGCTCATCGCATCGGTGCTGCCGCACGTGGTTGTCCTCATCGTCCGCGCCTCGCGGCCGGAGAACGGAGCGCTGACGGCTCCGATCCTCGCCGGAGCCAAGCGGTTCGGCATGGGCACGCTCATCGTGGCGGCACCCCTGTTCGTGGTCGCGGCGCTGCTGGCCTGGGCCTACGAGCCGCCAGAGCTGGTCAACGAGCTGCCGGCGGACTACAGCTACGTGTACGGGCCCGACCGACCGTTCGCCCCTAGCCTCGCCAGGACCAGCACCGGCGATGCGTTCGATGCCCGCTCCCTCGGCGGCTCGGAGTCGTGCGGCACCTCCGGCTGCCACGAGGAGATCCTCCGCGAGTGGCAGGTAAGCGCGCATCGTTACTCGGCGATGGACGTCGCCTTCCAGACCGTGCAGACGGTGATGGCGGAGCAGAACGGGGCCGAATCCACCCGCTACTGCGGCGGCTGTCACGACCCGATCTCCCTGTTCTCGGGAGCGAAGAACGTCTTCAACGACGACCTGACGGGTCTTGTGGGCTACCAGGAGGGCGTCTCGTGCATCGTGTGCCACGCGATCCGGGAGACCGACGTGAAGGGCAACGCCAACTACGTCATCGACCGACCCGATCGTTACATGTTCGAGCTCGACGAAGGAGAGACGCCGCGCTTCTTCCGGGACTTCCTCATCCGATCGTATCCCAGGTATCACATCGAGTCGCTGCAGCACCGCCTGTTCAAGAGTCCGGAGTTCTGTGCCGCCTGCCACAAGCAGTTCATTGATGAGGAGATCAACCAGGTCGGTTGGGTGCAGCTCCAGAACCAGTACGACAACTGGCGCACGAGCCGTTGGAACGAGCCGGGGGACCCGGAGACGACGATCGAGTGCCGCGAGTGCCACATGCCGCTCGCCGATTCCGGCGATCCGGCCAGCGGCGACGAGGCCGACTACAACCGGACGGCCAACGATGGGAGGCATCGCAGCCACCGATTCCTGGCCGCGAACCAGTTCATGCCCCTGGCCCTCCAGCTCGAGGGGGCGGAAGAGCACGTCGAGCTGACCGAACGCTGGCTGCAGGGCCGGCTGGATATACCGGAGATCGCGCACAAGTGGCGTAGCGGCCCCGCCGTTCCGCTCGAGCTGGTCGTGCCCGACACGGTGGAGGCAGGGGAGGAGGTCAACCTCCAGGCGGTGATCACCAACAACAAGGTGGGCCACGACTTCCCGACCGGGCCGCTGGACATCATCCAGGCGTGGGTGGAGATCGTCGTGACCGACCAAGACGGAAATGTCGTGTTCGAATCCGGCCACCGGGATGCGCAGCACTTCATCGAGCCGGGGTCGTTCATCTTCAAGGCGGAGCCGGTCGATCAATACGGGAAGCTCATCGACCGCCACAACCTGTGGGAGATGGTCGGCGTCCGGTACCGGCGCGCCCTGTTTCCCGGTTTCTCGGATCGTGCCGAGTTCGCCTTCTCGTGTCCCGCGTCGATGATCGCTCCCCAAGAGGGGGTAGGAGCGGGCGCGTCCGACCCGGTGGCCGAAGCGGCTGCGCCCTTGGATCAGCAGGTCGAGTTCACGGTGCCTCCAGGGCGGATCACGTCGCTGCACGTCTCGGCGAAGCTGATGTACCGGAAGGCGGACCAGTTCCTCCTGAACTTCCTGTTCGGCGAGGATTCCGGCATCACGGCGCCGGTCACTGTCATGTCGGCGGACGAGAAGACGATCCAGGTGACGTCGACGTAGCGGCTCGGCCGCGATGCCTGCAGCCCTGCCGCGGCGCAAGCGCCAGCTGATTCTGACGGTCGCCCTCGGCCTTGTCTTCGCGGTCGTGACCGCCGTCCTCGTGTGGCAGGTTACCCGCCCGGAGCCCACCTACAGGCCCGGCGAGGCGATCGAGGGCCTCAGCGCCGAGCTCGCCCGCACGCTTCCCGCTGACCACCCACGCGTGCGGTTCGAAGACGTCACCGAAGAGGCGGGCATCCGCTTCCGGCACTTCTCCGGCTCCCGCTCCTCCCAGCTGCCGGAGGACATGGGCTCCGGCGCCGCATGGGGCGACTACGACAACGACGGTTGGCTCGACCTCTACGTGGCCAACATGGCCGGCCCCTTGACCCTGAGCGCGGAAGAGGTGGAGCGGTCGCCGGCGCATTCCGTGCTCTACCACAACAACGGCGACGGGACGTTCACCGACGTGAGCGAGCAGGCGGGCGTCCTCTTCCGGGGCTGGGCGATGGGCGTCGGTTGGGGCGACTACGACAACGATGGTTGGCTCGACCTCATCGTCAGCGCGTACGGTGAGAACGCCCTCTACCACAACAATGGCGATGGCACGTTCACGGAGCGGGCCGAGGAGGCTGGCCTCGGGGGGCTCGGGCGCTTCTGGGCGGGTGCCTCGTGGGGAGACTATCAGCGGGACGGCTACCTGGATCTCCATGTCGCCGGCTATGTGCAGTACGACGTGCTGGCCGCTCCGGGCGTCTCGTTGCACTACGATGTCGAAGAGCCGGCCAGCATCAACCCCTCGGCGTTTCCGCCGGAGCGTAACCTCCTCTACCGGAACAACGGGAACGGGACGTTTACCGAGGTCGCCGTCCAGGCGGGCGTGCCGGGAAGGAAGGGCAGGAGCCTGGAGGCCGTGTGGGCCGACTTCGACCAGGACGGCTGGCCCGACCTGTACGTCGCGAACGATGTCTCCGACAACGTCCTCTATCACAACCAGGGAGACGGAACCTTCACCGACATCAGCCACGCCGCCCAGGTGGCGGACTACCGGGGTGCGATGGGCATAGCGGTCGGGGACTGGAACGGGGACGCCGACATGGACATGGTGGTCACCCATTGGATGGCCCAGGAGAACGCGCTCTATACCAATCTCTCCTCCGGAGGGGCCGGGCCGGCTTCGACGCGGACGTCCTCGTTCCTCCGATTCAGGGACGAGGCGGATCGCTTCGGTCTTGGCCAGATCGCGCTCGACTACATCGGCTTCGGCACTTCCTTCTTCGACTACGACAACGACGGTCGGCTCGACCTCTTCGTCGCCAACGGCAGCACCTTTCAGAAGCGCGACAACCCCCGCCTTCTAGTCCCCTTGCCGGACCAGTTGTTCTGGAATCGAGGTCCTGCCGAAGGCTTCTACGATGTCTCGTCGGTGAGTGGCGAATACTTCCAGCGAGAGTACGTGGGGCGAGGAGCGGCGTTCGGGGACTACGACAACGATGGCGATGTGGACGTATTTATCGTCAACAACGGCGGTCCGGGCATCCTGCTGCGGAACGATGGTGGCAACCGCAACCGCTGGCTCGAGGTTCGGCTCGAGGGAAGGCAGAGCAATCGCGCAGCGATCGGCGCCCGGCTTCGCGTCGTGGCCGGCGGCAGCGTCCAGGTCCGAGAGGTAGGTTCCCAGGCGTCGTATCTGTCGCAGAACAGCCTCACGGAGCACTTTGGCCTCGGTTCGGCACAGCGGGTGGATACGCTCGAGATCGTGTGGCCGAGCGGCTCTCGCCAGGTGCTCGTAGAGGTGGCCGTCGATCAGGTGCTGGACGTGGTGGAGGAGCCGTAGACAGCCGGAGGCACCTAAAGGGAGGATCCATGGCAAGGTCCGTCGCCAAGCTGACGTTTCCAGCACTCGTGAGCCTGGCGTGTCTTTCGGGCTGTAGCGGCGCAGGACCGCCAGCCGACGACGAGGATGTGGACTGGCCCCGCATCACCAGCAGCGCGCCGGTCGATCCCGCGCTGGAAGAGCGGGTCGACTCCATCCTGTCCCGGATGACGCTTGAGCAGAAGGTAGGGCAGATGGTGCAGGCGGAGATCCAGAGCGTCACTCCGGCTGATGTCCGGGACTACCACCTCGGCTCGATCCTCAACGGCGGCGGCTCCTTTCCGAATCGCTCCCGTACCTCGAGCGTCGCGGACTGGCTGGCGTTGGCCGACGCGTTCTACGACGCGTCGATGGATACTTCGCAGGGTGGAGCAGCGGTTCCGGTGATCTGGGGAACCGACGCCGTGCACGGCCACAACAACGTCATCGGCGCCACGTTGTTCCCCCATAACATCGGCCTGGGTGCGACCCACGACCCGGCGCTGATACAGAGAATCGGCGAAGCCACTGCCCTTGAGGTCGCCGCAACCGGCATCGACTGGACCTTCGCCCCTACCCTGGCTGTCGTGAGAGACGACCGCTGGGGCCGCACGTACGAGGGCTATTCGGAGGATCCGGAAATCGTCAGGCAGTACGCCGGTAGAATGATCACGGGTCTGCAAGGAAGCCTGGGGTCCCCCGATTTTCTGAGCTCATCCCATGTCGTCGCGACGGCAAAGCACTTCATCGGCGATGGGGGCACCGACCAGGGGATCGACCAGGGCGACAACCTGTCCACCGAGCAACAGCTCCTCGACGTCCACGCCCAAGGTTATCTGTCGGCGCTGGAAGCGGGCGTACAGACCGTCATGGCGAGCTTCAACAGTTGGCAGGGGACGAAAGTGCACGGCAGTCGTTACCTGCTCACGGAGGTGCTGAAAGGGCGGCTCGGCTTCGATGGGTTCGTGATCGGTGACTGGAACGGGCACGCCCAGGTTCCGGGGTGTAGCAACGAATCATGCCCGACGGCGATCAACGCCGGCGTGGATATGATCATGGTGCCCGAGGACTGGAAGGCCTTCATCGCGAACACGTTGCAGCAGGTGCGCTCGGGCGAGATCGAACAGACCCGTGTCGATGACGCGGTGCGGCGCATTCTGCGCGTGAAGATGCGGGCCGGGCTGTTCACCAAGGGCCGCCCATCCTCCCGGCCTCTGGCGGGCGACGCTTCGCTTGTCGGAGGCGCGGACCATCGCCGTCTGGGACGGGAGGCCGTGCGCCAATCCCTCGTGCTCCTCAAGAACGGAGAGGATCTGCTGCCCCTGCCGCGCAACCTGAACGTCCTGGTTGCCGGGGATGGTGCAGACAACATCAGCAAGCAGTCGGGGGGATGGTCGATCACCTGGCAGGGAACCGAAACCGCCAACGAGGACTTCCCCGGCGCCACCTCGATCTTCGCCGGCATTCGAGAGGCGGTCACGGCAGGCGGCGGCAGCGCGACTCTGAGCGTGGTTGGTTCGTTCGAACAGCGCCCGGATGCCGCCATTGTGGTCTTCGGCGAGGACCCCTACGCCGAGTACGAGGGCGATCTGGAGTCGTTGGATTTCTCCGCCACCGACGGTTTGAACCTCGAGCTCCTACGTCGCCTCAAGGAGCAGGGTATACCAATCGTGTCGGTGTTCCTGAGCGGGCGGCCCCTATGGGTCAACCCGGAGCTCAACGTATCCACGGCCTTCGTGGCTGCATGGCTGCCGGGTACCGAGGGGGGCGGGGTCGCCGACTTGTTGTTCCGCGATAACGAGGGTCAGGTCAACTTCGATTTCACCGGCAGGCTCTCGTACAGCTGGCCAAGGGATCCTTACGAGTCGAACCCGAATCGCTCCGACCCTGACTACGAGCCCTTGTTTCCGTACGGCTTCGGCCTGACGTACGCCGTCGTCGATACCTTGCCCGACGACCTTCCCGAGCTCCCGGCCGGCCGCCCGACGCCTTGACCGGGAGGTCTCCCTTGTCCGATCGCGGGCAGCTCGAGTGGTGGCAGACCGCCGTCGTGTACCAGATCTACCCGAGAAGCTACAAGGACACGACCGGAAACGGCGTCGGAGACCTGCAGGGCGTCATCGACAAGATGGACTACCTGAGCGACACGCTCGGCGTGGACGCCTTCTGGTTGACTCCGTTCTACCCATCGCCGATGGCGGATTTCGGGTACGACGTGTCGGACTATCGCGACGTAGATCCGATCTTCGGCGATCTCTCGACGTTCGATCGGCTGGTGGCGCGCGCCCACGCAACGGGCCTCAAGGTGATCATCGACTTCGTGCCGAACCACTCGTCGGATCGGCATCCCTGGTTCGTCGAGTCGCGAAGCTCACGCGAGGACCCTCGTCGCGATTGGTACGTGTGGCGGGACCCGAAGCCGGACGGCTCGCCGCCCAACAATTGGCTCAGCGTGTTCGGGGGTTCGGCCTGGGAGCTCGACGAGCGAACGGGTCAGTACTACCTGCATTCCTTCTTGAAGGAACAGCCCGAGCTGAACTGGCGGAATCCGGCGGTGAGAGCCGCGATGCTGGACAACATGCGGTTCTGGCTCGATCGGGACGTGGACGGATTTCGAGTCGATACGGTCCTGTTCCTCATGAAGGATCCCGCCGAACGGGACAATCCGGCGAACGTCGGTGGATCGCGACATCTTCACAAGTCGCTGGGTGCGTACGATGCGCAGGTGCACGTGCATGACCAGGGACACGCGGACGTGCATCAGGTGTTTCGTGCCCTGCGGGCTCTCCTGGACGGGTACGAGCCGCCCCGTATGGCCTTGGGGGAGATGCACGTCTTCGACTGGAACGAGTGGGGCTCGTACTTCGGGGCGAATCTCGACGAGCTGCACATGCCGGCCAACTTCGGGCTTCTCGAGGCGCCCTGGACCGCGAGGGGTGTTCGCGAGGTCGTGGACGGAGTGGAGGCCGCGACTCCACGCGGTGCGTGGCCCAACTACGTTCTGGGCAGCCACGACGACCGCCGCCTTGCGACCAGACTTGGGGAGCAGGGAAGCCGCCAGGCAGCGGTTCTGCTCCTCTCCCTCCGCGGCTCGCCCACGCTGTACTACGGCGACGAGCTTGGAATGCGCGAGGTCGAGATTCCGCCCGACCGGCGGCAGGATCCCTGGAACCTGACGGAACCGAGCCTGGGTCGCGATGGCTGCCGAACGCCGATGCCGTGGTCGCCGGATCCGGCTGCCGGGTTCACGTCGGCGGCTGAACCCTACCGACTGTTATGTCTTCGAACGCTCCCACGGCGCGGAGCGCGTGCTCGTTGCCGTCAATTTTTCGCCCAAACCGCTCTCCGTCGACGTGCCCGGATTTGCTGGCCGCGTAGCAGTGTCTACCCACCGCCCGAGCGAGGGCGCCGAGGTCGTGCGCGCGCTCCATCTTCTGCCACACGAGGCCGTCGTGCTGGTGTGAGGCGAAGCCCGACGAGCCAAAGATCCACGCCTACAGGCCGATCGCGGCCAGTTCAGCGGACGCTAGCGACGGCACCGCTCCCTTCTTCGTCGCCACCAGGGCCGCGTAGCGGTTCGCCGCCTCTAGAGCCTCTTGCGGGGTCGCGTTCCGGATGAGCCGATGAATCATCGCGGCCGTGAACGCATCGCCGGCGCCCACCGCATCACCCGCGGACGTGTCGACCTCCACGGCGGGCGTCGAGACCGTGCCCTCCAGCGTCGTGATCGAAGCGCCGGACTTCCCCCGGGTCACGCACACGGCCTGCACCCCGGCGTCTTGAAGAAGCCACTGGATGAGCGCCGGCTTGTCGAGCAGGGCGGAGATTTGTGCGACCTCCGCTTCGCTCAACTTGATGACGTCCGCCACCTTCAGTGTGTCCTCGATGGCCTCCGGGTCGATGAACGGAGGGCGGAGATTCACATCGAAGATCACGAGCGCCTGACCGCGGGCCTCTGACAACAGTTGGCGGATGGCTGCGCGGCTCGGCTCGTGCCGCTGCGCGAGCGAGCCGACGCAAACGGCATCTGCCGTGCTCACGAGAGCTCGGGCATCATCTTCCGCCGTCATCTGATCCCATGCCACATCTTCGGCGATCACATACCTGGGATCGGAATCCTCGATCGTCACCGCCACGGAGCCGGTGGACCTGACCTCGTCGCGCTGCACGTAGACGGTGTCGACACCTCGCCCACGAAGAAATGCGACCAGATCCTCCCCGGCCGCATCACGCCCCACACGCGTGATGATCACGCCTCGATCACCGAGGCGCGCGGCATGGCACGCCACGTTACACGGCGCTCCGCCCGGCCTCCGCTGATCCGGAAACACGTCCCACAGCGCCTCCCCGATGGCTACGACCGTCTTGGTCACCAGCGACCACTCGCCGCCTGGCGGCGACGGTCCATCACCGGGCAGCCGCGGCCTACCACCACGCGATCACGAAGATCGCGATGAGCAGGAGCGTGGCGGCAGACTGGTACCGGTAGTTCTTGTACCACGGAAGCCGGGCTAGCTCCGGTCCCTCCTCCACGAAGACGGCCGGCGACCAGGTCAGCGTGCGCACGACATCCTCGTCGGGCTTTTCGGTGCCGAGGCTCACGGCCACGAGAGCGGCAAGCGAGATCAGCAGCACGATCGGAGCGACGTACAGAAAGTGGAGGACCGGCGTGCCCGCCGCGGCCAGCTGGACCTCCTCCGGCGTGAGCGCGTGCGTCTGGATGATGAGCGATCCCGAGAGCGCGAGCCCGAAGATGATGGCTGCCGCCAGGTGGCCGACCACGAGCGCCGCCAAGGCACCGTGCCGGTTAGCGCGCTTCCAGAACACGCCGGCGAAGAAGCACGCGACGATCGGCGGAGCCAGGTACGCCAACATCTGCTGCAGGTACGTCCAGATGTTCGGGAACTTGATGATCTGGGGAGCCCAGAGGATGGCCAGCGACATGAACACGAAGGTCACGATTCGGCCGGCAATGACCAGGCGGTGGTTCGGCACGTCCGGCTTGAGCTTCTTGATGAAATCCATGGTGACCAGCGTGGAGGCGGAATTCAGCGTCGAGTCGACGCTCGACATGATCGCCGCCACGAGCGCCGCGATGATCAGCCCGCGGATGCCTACCGGCAGCAGGTCGAACATGAGGGTCGGAAAGATGAGATCCGGATTCGCCGCCAGAGCCGGATAGTCGGCGGCGGAATACAGCAGCCGCCCGAATATGCCCGGCAGCACCATGATGAAGATGACGGGGAGTTTGAGCAGGCCGGCGAACAGCGCACCCCAACGTCCGTGGTGAAGATCCTTCGCCCCCAGGGTGCGCTGAACCATGAACTGGTTGGTGCCCCAGAAGTAGAAGCCGAGGAGAAAGACGGTGAGCAGTCCGGGCCACGGCATGACCGGATCCGACGCCGGCCGAATGACCGACAGGTCATCCGCCGGAACCTTCGCCAGCACGGCGGTCCAGGAGCCTCCGATCGCGTCGAACGAGAGGGCGGCGACGAGACAGGCACCGATCAGCAGAAGAACGGCCTGTACCGCGTCCGTGTAGACGACCGCCTTGAGCCCACCGGCGATCGTGTAGGCGCCTGCGACGACGCCGAGCGCGAGCACGGACTGCCAGAGCGGGATTTGCGGATAGATGATCCGGACGACCAAGGCTCCCGCGTACAGGGCGGCGGCCGTGTCGATCGCGATGTTCATGAGGATCAGCAGGGCCGAGAAGTAGTACCGGGATCGTTGATCGAATCGTCTCTCCAGGAACTCCGGCATCGTGTACACCCTGCTCTTCAGGTAAAGCGGGAGAAAGAAGACCAGGAACACGACCAGGACGAGGGCCGCCATCCACTCGTAGTTGTAGACGGAGATGCCCGAGCCGAAGGCGGCCGAGGACAGTCCCATCAGGGTGGTGGACGAGACGTTGGAGGCGAAGAGCGAAAAGCCGATGAGCCACCACGTCAGCGATCGGCCGGCAAGGAAGTACTCCTCCGTCGTCTCGGTGCGCCTGGCGAAATAGAAGCCGAGCGCGACGACGAACACGACGTAGAGCAGGACCATGAAGAGGTCGGGAGCCGCCAGCCGGAATTCGGGGATGTCTACCTCCGCGGGTCGGTGGGATGAAGCGACGTGCGCCCGGTCAGGGGACGATCACGTCCCGGGGGTCTACGACCGTTCATCGGGCGACGATGTGAGCGATGCGAGCGAGGTCCGGTCATCTACAGGGAGCCATGCGAGTCATGGGCGTGGAGCCAGGCGAGCAACTCCGAGAGCCGGCCCGTGGCGAGCGCGATGCTCGTGTCGGCAGCCCCGTAGTAGACGCGTATCTCATCATCCACCAGGGTCCAGCCGCACGGGAAGACCACGTCTCGCACGTCGCCTGACCGCTCGTACGTCTCGTTGGGAGAGAACAGCCATTCGCTCGATCGCTTGAGCACGCGGCGTGGGTCTTCGAGATCGAGCAGCGCGAGTCCCAAGCGATAGATCGATCCGGACGCCGTCGTCCGGACGCCATGATAGAGGATGAGCCATCCCTCGTCCGTGGCGAGCGGTGGCGCCGAAAGGCCGATCTTCCGGGCGTCCCACCACCCCCCGGCTCGGGCTTCGAGGAGAAGCCGGTGGTCCCCCCAGTGCCTCAGGTCCGGCGAGAACGAGATCCACATGTGGGCGCCGAAGCCGCCGCACACGGGACGATGCACCAGCGCCCAGCGTCCATCGAATCGGACCGGGAAGAGCGCGGCATCCTTGTTCTCGGGAGGCAGGATCGCGCCGAGGCGCTCGAACGTGCGAAAAGCCTCGGTGGCGGCCAACGATACGAGGGGGCCGGCACGGGAGTAGGCGGTGTACGCCACGATCCACCGACCTTTCTCCTCGAGGAAGGTGGCCCGTGGATCTTCGATTCCCCACATCTCCTCGGGGTACGCATCCGGCTCCCAACGCCGCGGCCGGGTTGAAGACGCTGTTGGCGGCGTACGGCAGATCCGCGGCAGTGATGATGGGGTTGGACGGATGACGTATGAGCAACTCCGTTCGAGGTGTGCTTGCCATTCAAGTCTCCCTCGTCCCGATCAGGCGTCCAGTCACGGCGCGGGCCCGGGGGCGTCGCCGCCAGCATCGTGACGGTTCGCCACCAGCGATGTGCCGTCGGCTGAAAAAAAGTGCAGCCGGCGCCGGTCGATGGACAGGCTGAGGGCTTCGCTCTCCGCCGGCAGGGACCCGCTCGGGACCGCGGCGATCAGCCGTCGGCCGTCCACCTCGACATGCAAATGTGTCGTGGCGCCCAAGACCTCGGCCAGCACGAGCCGCCCGGGGATCGTGCCCGCCCCCGGCGCGTCGGCCAGGGCCAGATCCTCGGGGCGAACGCCGAGGGTGACGGCTTCGCCCGAGTGGGCCGTGGGGTCGGGGCATCGCTCAGGCAGCAGCGGGATCCTCAAGGCGTCGGAGACGAAGGCCAGGCCATCGCGCTCGCTATCCAGGCGTCCCTCGATGAAGTTCATGGGCGGCGTGCCGATAAAGCCGGCCACGAAGCGGTTGGCCGGCGTCCGGTAGACGTCGATCGGACGGCCCACCTGCTGGATGCGCCCGCCCTCGAGGACCACCAATCGATCGCCCAGCGTCATGGCCTCCACCTGGTCGTGGGTCACGTACAGAGTCGTGGTCCCCACCCGTCGCTGCATGCGGGCGATCTCGTGACGCATCTGCCCACGCAGGTGAGCGTCCAGGTTGGAGAGCGGCTCATCAAACAGGAACACCGCAGGCTCCCTAACGATGGCCCGTCCCATCGCGACGCGCTGCCTCTGCCCGCCGGACATCTGCTTCGGCTTGCGATCGAGGAGAGGCTCGAGTTCGAGGATCTCGGCCGCCCAGAGCACACGACGGTCGATCTCCGCCCTCGGGACCTTCCTGAGACGCAAACCCAACGAGATATTCTGGCGTGCCGTCAGGTGGGGGTAGAGCGCGTAGTCCTGAAACACCATGGCCACGTCGCGCTCCCGGGGCGGCAGCTGCGTGACTTCCCGCTCGTCGATGCGGACCGTCCCGCTCGTTACGCTCTCGAGCCCCGCGAGCATCCGCAGGATCGTCGATTTGCCGCACCCGGATCCGCCCACCAAGACCATCAGCTCGCCGTCGGCCACCTGAAGGTCGAAGTCGTGGACCACGGTCGTGCTCCCGAAGTCTTTTCGTACGGATTCGAAGGAGACGCTGGCCACGCTCTACCCCTTGGTCCCGGTGCTTGCCATGCTCTCGATGAAGTAGCGCTGCAGGAACGCATACGCGGCCACGACCGGCAGCACCATCACCATGGCCGCCGCGAGCTTGGTTGCGAGCGCGCGGGGGCCGGCACCACCACCCAGCGTGAAGACCGTGAGGAGCTGCGGGAGCGTCATGAGCTGCTCGTCACGCACGACCAGCAGTGGCCACAGCACCTCGTTCCAGGCCCCCATGAAAGTGAGGATGCCGACGGTCGCCAGCGGCGCCTTCGCCAGCGGCCAGAAGATGGTGTACAAGATGCGCAGCTCCCCCATCCCGTCGAGTCGCGCTGCGTCCATGAGAGAGCGTGGCACCTGCATGAAGAACTGGCGCAGGATGAGGATCGCCGTCGCATTGAAGGCGAACGGAACGATCAGTGCCGCGTAGCTGTCGACCCAGCCGAGCTGCACGATGAGGGTGTACATCGGTATCAGCGTGAGCTGCGCGGGCACGAGCAGCACGGCGACCGTGAGGGAATCGAGGACCCGGCGGCCCGGGAAGCTCAGCCGCGCCAACGCGTAGGCCGCCGCCGATCCGAACACGAGTACGGAGAGCGTGATGGTCGTCGCCACGAACAGGCTGTTGAGCAACGCTCGTCCGAAGGGAGCGCGAGCCCACATCAGCCGGTAGTTCTCGAGCGTCGGCTGGTCGGGAATCAGCGAGAGCCCTCCCACCTCGCCCGGAGGCTTGAGGCTCGTGGCCGCCATCCACAGGAAGGGATAGAGGAACGTGGCCGCGGCCAGCGCCAGTATGACGTAGAAGCCCGCGCGTCTCACGCCCCCTCCACGCTTCACGCCGTCTCCGGCCATCATGCCTCCTCCGCCCTTCCGATGAGCCGGCGCTGAATCACCAGAACCGTCGCGATGAGCAGCGCCAGCGCCACGCCGAGCGTGGCTGCATAGCCCATCTTCTGGTACGAGAAGGCGTTCCTGTACATGTAGAGAACGACCGACAGCGTCCGCCGCAGTGGCCCTCCCCCAGTCAGGATATACGGCTCGATGAAGAGCTGGAAGCCGCCGATCGTCGACAGCGTCACGACCAGCAGGGTCTGCGGTTTGAGCAGCGGAAGCGTGACGTGCCAGAAGCTCTGCCAGGTCGTCGCGCCCTCCAGCTCGATCGCCTCCTGGCAGCTCCGCGGGACGCCCTGCAGACCCGCGAGATAGATCACCACGTAGAAGCCTACGTTCTTCCAGGTGGCCATGACGGCGATCGACGGCATGGCGATGGCAGGGTCCGTCAACCAGGGGACCGGACCCAGATCGATCCGCGCGAGCAAACCGTTGATGAGCCCTACGTCGGTCGCGTATAGCGCGCTCCACAGGATGGTCACCGCGGCGCCGGAAATGACCACCGGGAGGAAGAAGGCGGCGCGCCAGAACGAGCGAAGGAACAGCGGCCGGTCCAGGACCCAAGCGAGGGTCAGAGCGACGACGATCTGCAGCGGCAGATGGATGGCCAGGAACACGAGGGTGTTGGCGACGGCCCGCCAGAAGCGGGCATCGCCGATCAGGTGCTGGACGTTGTCGAGGCCCGCGAAGCTGGGCGCGGTGACAAGGTCCCACTTCAGCAACACCAGGACGGCGGAGAAGGCGATCGGGAAGATTGCGAAGAGCAGCAGGAACGCCGCGTACGGTGTCGACATGAGCAGGCCGGAGCGGGCTTCAGCGCGCACTCAGCACCCCCCGGACCTCCGCCGCGGCTTCGCGCACCGCTCGTTCGGGAGTCATCGTACCGTAGATGGCCGCAGCCTCGTAGGCCTCGGAGAGGATGTCGAAGACTTCGACGATGTCGGGATCGATATCGATGTCGCGGCCTCGGTCCGCTCGCGCGGCGAAGCTCTCCAGTGTGGGCCACAGAGTGAGCGCGGCGGCGAAGCGCCCGTCTGACGCCAGCGCGCGGCGATACGGGAGCTGGGCAGCCTCCTCGATCAGCAACCTGTCCGCTTCGGTCGATGTGAGGAAGGCCACGAACCGGGCGGCCGCCACCGGGTGCCGCGTCGTCGAGAAGATCGCAATGCTCTTGAGATCCGAGAAGGCGTAGGCCGCTTCCGGATCGGCGTCATCCGGCACGGGGATGGGAGCGACGTCATAACGGAGCCCCGGGACCTTCAGCTCCTCGAGCTCCTTCACGAACCAGGGACCCACGACCTTCATGGCCACCGTCCCGTCCATGAACGGGTCACGTCCCTCGAAATTCGAGCGCGGCAGTAGCCTCTCGGCAAAGGCCTGCCGCAGCACCGAGATGGCTCCGACCGCTGCCTCGTTCTCGAACACCACCTCGCCTCGTGAGACGAGCGTGCGTCCTCCCGATGCGGCGAGGTAGAGGGGGTAGAAGTCGTAGAAGCGCTCGAACCACGTGGTCTTGAGCCGCGCCCAGAACCCCCAGCGGTCCAGGCGTCCGTCGTCGTCGGTATCACGCGCCAGTCGGTGGAGCGCCTCGATCAGCTCGCTGTACGTGCGGGGAGGCTCCACCCCCGTCTCGGCCAGCCAGCCGACGTTGTACATGAGCATCATCGGGTTGGTCTTCCACGGGACGGCGTAGATCCCGCCGTCGGGAAATCTGAGCGGCTCGAGCATCGGCTCGCTGGCGCGCTCGCCGAGTCGGGCTCCGATGGCGGCCAGGTCGTCGAGGCGAACGACCGCGTCAGCCCTCACGAGACGCGCCAGGAGCCCCGAGGACACGTTGGAGCAGATGTCCGGGGTCGCGTGTCCGACGACGGCCGCCAGAAGGACCTCTTCGGAGGAGCGGCCCGCCGGGATGGGCTGGACGCGCACCTGCACGTCCGGGTGGCGGGCGTTCCACTCCGCGGCCAGGCGCCGCGCGAGATCGACCTCGAACGGGTTGGCGGCCGGCCAGTACACCAACTCGATCGGGCCCTCGTCCACGCGCTCGTCGACCATGAACGTCGCTCCGCTACGTGACACCGTCACCCGTCCGCCTTCCGGGCCGACGAACTCCCGATCGTTCGGTGCCTCCGCCAGGGAGGGGACGATCGGGCCGACCCGCCGGTAGCCGAGGTAGACGGCAGCCTCCGGATGGGTCGCCACCGCGGCGAGCGCGATGAGCGCCTCGATGGTCGACTCGGCGCCCGAGTTGCGGTTGACCTGCTCGCTCGAAGGGCCTCGGAGGCCGTCGAACGTCCGGCCCGTGGCGCTGTCGTACATCGCGGTCCCCGGCCGGTTGGCGCCCAGCAGCCACGCGGCGCTCAAGCCGGCGAGGACGCTGTAGGCGGGATCCCCGGTGGCGTCGGCGAGGGCTAGGTAGCCCTCGACCACGGGGGAGATGCCGTAGGCGATCTGCGGGAAGGGCTCCGTACCTCCGTCAGCGGAGACCTCAGCCGGGACCTCTCCAGCGAGCAGGAACCGCAGCCAGAGATGGTCGGCCTCACGCTGCGCGGCGACGACGAGGTCGGGCCGGGCGAGAACACGCCCTGCCGTCGCCAGGGCCTGCACCGAGCGCGCTCCCCAGGCGTGCCAGACGCCCTCGGCGGGATCGAGGTGGGCGCCCCAGGGAGGCGTGTCGGCATTCCCCTGCGCCAGTGGCACGAGCAGGTCGGCGGTGCGACCGGCGAGAGCGGCACGCTCCGGCGTCGGCTCGGCCTGTTGCAGGGCCAACAGTCCGAGCAGCGCCTCGGCGGTGGCGGTCGTCGATCCGCCGACCAGGCGTCCAAGCTCGACGTCCCGCGCGAGCCTGGAGAGCGTACGATCCAGCGCGGGTCTCAAGCTGTCGAGAGCCGCGTCGTCCGGACCCAGGACCCGGACCGCCTCCCCCATGGCCCACAACGACCGCGCCGCCCAGTAGGAGAAGGACTTACGGCTGGTCGGGGCCGAGCGATTCGGTGTCCCGTCCGCGTGGATGAAGTTGAGGTACTCGCCGTCCCCACCCTCCATCGCGGTCACGAACGTCAGGAGACCCAGGGCCTCCTGTTTGGAGCTCGGGTCGGCGGTCCGCTCGAAGTCTCGGAGGTAGACGACGGCGGCGCGTGCCGCATCGTCCACGGCGGCGAGTCCCTCGAATCCGTCGCGAGCCGGGGAGCCGACCGGGCGGTAGTCGGGCGCCTCCGCGTAGAGAGCCACGGCTCGGGCGGGGCGTCCGGCCACGGTCACGTCGAAGCCGAGGTGGCGCAAGTGGTCCAGGCGAAGCTCGACGGCCTTGGCGGCGGACGGAACGTCGACCGGCGGCGGGGCGCCCCCGCAACCGAGGGCCAGCAAAGCCGTTGCGGCGACCGCGGATCGTGCAACGGCGCCGATCAGCGGGACCCTCGCGCCCCGTTTATTCACACCAGGCAGTCTGAATTCCACTGAGCGGGAGTATCGCCCGGGGCTCTGGTGATGTCCAGCCGCGCTAGTTGTCGGCGCCCCTGGATGAGACCGATCCCATCGCATGGCGCCGGAGGAGAGGTGCACATATACACTGAAACGTGTGGGCTCCCACCACGGGAAGGAGTCCCGCGCCAAGGCTGCACGAAACGGGGGTGCAATGTCATGAGATCATCGGCCCTGGCAGGATTGTCGACCGTGGCCGGGCTCGTGTTGTTGGCCCACTTCGGATGCGGAGCTCGGGTGGCGGTGGACTCACGGCACGACCAGCTCAAAGTCACCCACACAGGCAAGTATGATGAGGTGGAAATCGGCAGCAAATATGTCGGTTTGGAGTTGCTGAACGGGTCCCCCCTGCTCAATCGCATCAGCTTCTACTATCCCGTTGCGAACAGTGTGGATCTTACGCGCGACTACTGGAAGCGTGGTGAGTATCCATGCCTGTTCTTGGGACTCAAGTCAGGCGATGCGGCGAAGGAGTGGATCGGCCTCGAGCCGTGGCAGTACGAGCTGACACCGTACGCGGTAGCGTATACGCGGCAAGACGACACCCAGGCCGTAACGGTGAGCTACGATTTCACGGAGACACTTCCGGCCTTCAGGCTGAGGATCCTCGTCCGAAATCGGAGCGACCGACCGCTGCCGATCGAATTGTACACCCACCTGGAAGCGACCCAGCGCACGAGCCATACGTATGCCATCAGAGAGAGCGCGTGGACCGAGCATCTCGAAACCGGGGAGACGATCTACATCAATTTCGAAGCCCCGGACACGGGTCCGAACCAGCTGTTCGTCACGAACGTCGGAGCCATGCCGTCCAGTTTCAGCACGAGGTCGCGAACGCTGGGAACGGCTGGCTATGTGCCCGAATGGTGGGCAACGCACGACGCGCCGTTGCCGGGCGAGACCATTCCGCGGGGCGAGCCAGACAGGCCCGCTGCGGCCTTCCAATACCACAAGGTGATCGAGCCGGACGAGGTGTTGGAGGTGGAACAGCTGATCGGATCGACGCGGCCCGGCGAGGCAAGGGATATGGTAGAAGCTCTCCGGGCATCCTACCGCGACGAGATACTCGCCTATCGGGGGTCCATACAGCGAGCCGCCTTCGCGAGGAGCAGCCTCCGCTCTTCAGACCGCGCTCTCGATCACAGCGTCAACTGGGCACAGGCCATTCTCGCGGCAAACAACCACTACATCGATGGGTCCGTTGTTCCCATGCCGGAGCCTGCCGAGTACAACTTCTACTTCACGCACGATGTCCTTCTGGCGGATCTGGCTGCGGTCCACTTTGACTTGGCCCGTGCTTCCGACGAGCATGTCATTCCGCACGCCTACTACTGGAAGGATGACCGCTATCGAACGGAATGGGCCAGTTCGGATAGCTGGAATCATCTCTGGTTTGTCATTGTCGCCAGCAGCTACCTACGGCACTCCGGCGACACGGCAACCGTGAGGAAGCTGTATCCCTACATGGAACAGAGCCTCTCGATGGCGATGTCCAACAGACGGGCCGATGGTCTGTTGTGGGCGGAGCGCCCCGACTGGTGGGACATCGGGCACGTTTATGGTCCACGCGCCTACATGACCATTCTGGCCTTTCGGGCGCTCAGGGACTTCGCTTTCACATCGCTGATGCTGGGGCAGAAGACGGCAGCGGAGCTGAAGCACTACGAGGACGTCGCGGCGGTGCTCCAGGCCGCGCTCACAGAGCGGCTTTGGGATGAGGAGCTTGGATACCTCATCAACGTGAATCCCGGCAACGAGATCGACCGACACCTCTACAGCGGGTCATTGCTGGCGGCGCACTATGGACTTCTGGACAGCGCGAAGACCGTCCGCCTCACCGAGACTGCCGGCCGGCACATGATCGATGAGCAAATCGGGCTGTACAATGCGTATCCGATGGACTTCCACGAGCGCATCGAGGAATACGGGTTCTCGGGAGGCGAAGCGGGCGACCCCTACTACTACTTCAACGGAGGAGTGTGGCCGCACGGCAATGCCTGGTACGCGTTGGCCCTCATGGCCGTGGGCAGGGAATCGGAGGCGCTCGAATTCGTCAAGAATGTCATGACGCTCGAGGGTGTGATGGAGAGCCCGAACGGCCAACCCGCCATGTATGAGTTTCGCAATGCCAACTCGGAGGATCACGAGGCTTACGGGCAGCTGGACAAGCCCCAATTCACATGGGCGGCGGCCTGGTACCTGTATGCGCTTTACCGGCTGTTTGGTGTCCGGGAAAACGAGTGGAATATCGCCATCGAGCCGTTCGTCCCCGAGACTACGGACCAGATCGAGTACGGGCTGACGCTGGGCGGAAGCCTTGCACAGGTCCGGGTGCGCGGCACCGGTTCTACGATCAGGCGTTTGCTGATCGATGGAAGGCCCCGATCCTCGGCCGTGATTCTTGGATCGGGCACGACGCCCTCGACCGTCGAAGTAGAGCTCGGGGAGGTCGATGCGCCCTACCTCGCCTCGACAGAGGCGATAGTGGTGAACAGCGGGTACCGGCGCCGGAGCAACAGCCTTCAGGTGGTGCTGAAGGCATTCGCCGGGCACTCGAATAGGACGGAGATCGTATCTGCCGTCCGGCCCGTTTCAGTCGTTCACAATCGCGATGAAGTGACCGCAGGCTGGTCGGTGGGCAGAGTGGGAGAGGCGTACCGGACCCAGATCCAGCTGACACACACCTCAACGCTGGACACGTTGGTCGTCCGATTCTAGGCAACGAGACGGTCGGTGCCGAAGGCGAGGCCCGCTACGCCGCTCGGGGGTTTCTCGTCTCTCACCGCGGCGGCAGTCGGTCCAACAGGAATACGACGGCGAGGTCCGTCACATTCCAGAGCTGGATGTCGGAGCTCGTGCCGTAGCGGACGGGACGCAGCTCGCCGCCGTCGATGCGGTAGCTCCACAGCTCGTTGTGGCCGAGGCCCGAGGCCTCGACCGCCGCCCGGATGGTTGCGAGGGCGTCGCGGAGCGCCGCGACGTAGGAGCGGAACTCGTCGCTCTCGTCCCGCAGACGACCGGAGGCGTCGTAGGCGGTCTCGATCTGCCGGGCGAGACCGAGGAGCAGCAGGTTCACCTCGCGGCCCCACGCCACGCGCGGCGAGTGGTAGAGGTCGTCGCGAAACCGCTGCTGCACCGCAGGGCTGGCGAACGCGTCGTTCACGACCACCGGCCCCAGCCTCTCGATGAACAGCCCGATCGGATAGGGTCGCACGAACGTGTCGACCGTCTCGAGCACCGCCGCTGGATCAGCCGTCCCGGTCAATATCTCCTCGGTGTAGTCCACAAGGAACAGGTCGGTCGCGGGGTCGCTGTTGACAGCGGCGATCGGCCGGCCTTGGGCATCGAGGGAAAGGGCCAGGATTTGCAGCGGACGCAGGTCGGTGCCCTCCTCGTCGAGGCGTCGGCGCCAGTAGTCGGCTTCCGGCTCGGGCAGCCGCTCAAGCGTTTCGCGCACTCGCCGGCGGATCTCCTCCGGGTCGAGGCGAACTTCGAAGTGCCTCCGGGCTGCACGCCACGCGGCTATCGCTGCGTCCAGGGCTGGAGGGTCTGCCAGATAGACCGCTAGCGCTGACCCATCCAGGTCGAGGCGCGACGCGGCCTCCTTCACCGACAGGCCGAGTCCGTCCACTGTCTCGAGGATCCGGTGGAGGCTCTCCAGCGCCGTCGGGACCCACACCGCGTTCACATCCATGGCAAAGCGGCCGTTGCCGTATCCCGCGCGGCTGTCGCGCCAGCTGCCCGGGAGCCACCCTTCGTCATCTCGGTGGAAGAAGCTCACCAGGTTGGTGGCCGTCGGCCGCTCAGCGTAGGGATGGGCCAACTCCGATATGAACGCCAGGTTGCGGACGAGCGCATCCAGACGGGACCCGCCCGGCCCTGCGGCCCCCGTCAGGAAGCGGCGCTTTCTCTCCGCCGGCACATCGGCGCGCGACAGGTATCGATCCGCGAGGACGGGGAGCTGGAAATCGTCGTCGACCATGCGGTAGTTCTCCCGCACGGCCTGCAGGTTTCCGAGGAGCTCCCGCGCGCGGCTCAGGTGCTCGAGCGCGGCCTCGGCATCCCGCTCCCTATCCTCCTCCCAAGCCTCGATCAAGGCGCTGTACTCCGCGGCCGCCTCTCGAATGGCCTGGCCTCCGAGCGCTTCCTCGTGGCTCACGTTCCCCGATGGAGCGAGCTTGCGCAGCACGCTCCCGATCACGAGCTCCTGCAGGTCCACGGACGAGATCGGCTCCAGCATGAGTGCCGACATCATCTGGTCGCGGCCGAAGTACGTCGCGTAGTTCGGCATCGACGCTATGAGCTTCTCCTCGGAGCTGAGGAGCTCGAGGCCGCGCACCTGGCGCTCGAAGCGTCGAAACGCGGTGAGCCGCGTGTCCCGGGCAGCCTCGACCGCGCTCAGGGCGTGGCTCAGGCTGTCGGCCCATTCCTGCCGCCTCGCGTAGTAATCCTCGAACGCGTCGTTGAACAGCCGCTTCCGTCCGAGCGGCGTCAGCACGCCGGCGTCCGTTGTCACCGTGACATCGAGCTCGATTCGCTCTCCCGAGCGCGCCCGCACCGAGACCCGATTTTCCGAGACGATAGCCGTCGAGGTGCCGGAATCGTCGCGCAATCCGAGCGTCATGTGGTTTTGTCCGTCCAGGCTCGTGTGCTC
>JARRMU010000028.1:0-41089 GCA_037385645.1 Gemmatimonadales bacterium | reverse complement strand
CCGTGTTTCATGCCATCATCCGCCGGAACTTCGGGTGCACGCACATGATCGTGGGGCGGGATCACGCCGGCGTCGGCGACTATTACGGGACCTACGATGCCCAGCTCATCTTCGACCGGATCGACCCGGACGAACTCGGGATCCGACCGCTCAACTTCGAGCATGCCTTCTGGTGCCGATTAACGGAGCAGATGGCGACCGCGAAGACATCGCCGTCGTCACCGGAAGAGCGAGTGTTTCTGTCCGGTACGCGCGTGCGGGAAATGCTGGCGCGCGGAGAGCGGCCGCCGGCCGAGTTTACCCGACCCGAGGTGGCGGACGTGCTGATCGCAGCGCAGCAGGAAGCGTAGCGGAACGCCGCGGAGAGCGAAGGCTGCTCCCACGCTCCTGAGGAGAGCGGGTCACCCTCTCTCCGAGTACCAGCGAACAAATCTCGCGATGCCCTCCTCGATGCCGACGCGCGGATCATAGGCGAGAAGTCTCCGGGCCTTCGAGACGTCGGCGAAGGTCTGCTCCACATCCCCGGGCTGCGGGGGGAGTCGTTCGATCTCGGGCGTGACGCCCAGCTCGTCGGCGATCAGGCCGATGAGTCTGGACAGCTCCACGGTCTCGCTCTCGCCCAGGTTGACGATCTCATAAGCGTCGGGCACGTCCTCCAGATATCGAATCGCCCCTACGATGCCCTGGACGATGTCGTCCACGTATGTGTAGTCCCGACTCGTTGTGCCCGCACCGTATTGCTGGATCGACTTGCCCTCGCTCAGAAGTCGGGTGAAGCGATGGATGGCCAGATCGGGCCGCTGGCGCGGGCCGTAGACCGTGAAGAACCGCAGGGCCATGATCCCCAGCCCGAAGAGATGGTGGTACGCGTGGCAGAGCAGCTCGCCTTGGCGCTTCGTCGCCGCGTAGGGCGAGATCGGGCGGCCCGCGAAGTCGTCCTCTGAGAAGGGCACCTCGGAGCTATTCCCGTAGACCGAAGAGGAGCACCTGAGTGCCTCTCACGTTCACATCCTGATAGAGCAGGGGCTGCTCGATGGACGGTCGGACTCCCGGCCGTGCCGCGAGATGTACGATGCACTCGACCGACTCTGGGATAGCCCGGCCGAGCAGGTCCTCGTCCCGTATATCGCCCTCGATGAGTCGAAACTCGGGCCGCTCCATAGCCCACGACAGGTTCTGTCGCTTGACCGCCGGGTCGTAGAAATCGTCGAAGCAGTCCAGCCCGAGCACGGTCGCGCCTCCCGCCAGGAGCCGCTCCACGAGATGGCTCCCGATGAACCCTGCCGCGCCTGTGACCAGAATCCGCATCGTCAACTATCAGCCCCGTGGAAGGTCTCTTGCGCCTGCCTCGACGCTCGGCGGTCGTCTCCCCTGCCCGGCGAGCTCGAGAGCGCCTGCACGTCTGAATCCACCATCATGTGGATCAGCTCCTCGAAGCCGACTTCGGGCCTCCAGCCGAGATCGTGGCGTGCCTTGGACGGGTCCGCACAGAGTTGCTCGACCTCAGCCGGCCTGAGCAGAGCCGGATCCTCCACAACGTGATCGCGCCAATCCAGGTCGAGGCGCGAAAAGGCCACCTCGACGAGATCACGCACCGAGTGGGTCTCACCGGTACCAACCACGTAATCATCGGGGCGATCCCGCTTGAGCATCAACCACATCGCCTTCACGTAGTCACCCGCGAAGCCCCAGTCCCGCCTCGCGTCCAGGTTGCCCAGTCGTAACTCATCGGCGAGCCCGAGACTGATCGATGCCGCCGCATGCGTCACTTTTCGCGTGACAAACTCCAGGCCACGACGCGGACTCTCGTGATTAAAGAGGATGCCGCTCACAGCGAACAGGTCGTAGCTCTCACGGTAGTTCACCGTAATGAAGTGCCCATAGACCTTGGCCACGCCGTAGGGACTTCGCGGATAGAAGGGAGTCGTCTCATCCTGCGGCGACCTCGAGACCTTGCCGAACATCTCCGACGACGAGGCCTGGTAGAACCTGATAGAGGGGTCGACGTGGCGGATTGCCTCGAGCATTCGGGTGACGCCGAGCGCGGTGAACTCGCCCGTGAGCAGCGGCTGCTTCCAGGAGGTCGGCACGAACGACTGGGCGGCGAGATTGTAGACCTCCTGCGGTCCAACCTCCTCGAGCATGCTGACTATCGAGAGCTGATCCAGCAGATCCGCCTGATGGAGCGTAATGCGATCCGCGAGATGCTGGATCCGCTCGAAGGGGTCGGAGGACGAGCGGCGCACCATGCCGTGCACCTCGTATCCCTCTCGAAGCAGTAGCTCCGCCAGATAGGAGCCGTCCTGGCCTGTAATTCCCGTTACAAGGGCGATCATCGGGTTCGAGCACCTCGTGCCGACGTGTCGTTATTATGCACGGAATCTCGTCTCCGGCTAGCAAAGCTCGCAATGCAAGGATACTGCCCGCACAGCATAATGCGCATCCCGTCGCCGAGCGCTTGGCAGAGCAACGGCGAGGCCGATCCTCAAGCTCGACCCACGACCCTTTCGCAACTCCTGTACCCTCCCCCGTCGTCGATCGGCTGGGATCCTCTGAACGTTTCGCGGCCCCGCGCCACTGGCACCGGACCTCTCTTCACGTTCATTTCGAACGGTCCCGCCGTCCGCCGAGCCAACGGACGACGCAGCTTCGAATGCCGAGATCCTCGCCCGTCCCCGAATGGGTGCCTCCCGACCTTCCGACCTCGCCGGGCGTCTACCGCTTCCTGAGCGAGACCGGCGAGCCGCTCTATATCGGGAAAAGCGTCAACCTTCGGCGACGCGTTCGCGGCTATTTCTACGGGGGCGGCCCGAACGGCCGTCTCGCCGACATGGCCTTCCTGGCGCGTGCCGTTGCCTACCGCCAGACCGGCAGCGATCTCGAGGCGCGCCTACTGGAGGCACGGGCGATCCTGAATCACCGACCTCGCTTCAACCGGGCGATCAAGAACAGATGGCGCGGGTGGTATCTCGAAATCGATCAGGGCGTCCCCTTTCCACGACCCCGCGTCGTCCGGACAGTCCGAAGTCCCTCCGCTCGATACTTCGGGCCTTATGCCGGACGGTTCATTCCCCTCAAGATCTCCCGGCTCATCGAGGATCTGTTCGGGCTGCGCAGTTGCGCCGGCTCGATCCGGCCCGACGTGGAAGGCCCCGCCTGCCTGCGCTTCGAGATCGGCACGTGCCCGGCTCCCTGCATCGGCGCCGAAGGGGTCAACGGCTATCGCAAACGTGTCCGTGAAGCGATCGAGGTCCTCACAGACGTGGACCGCGCCCGCCTGATGCGCTCGCGCCTGCTGGCCGATTCCGGAGGGATGACGGACGGGTCACAGACAGGTCGCGAGCCTTCGGCCTGGCGGCGCCTGGAGTGGTTGGACGAACTGGAGACCTACCGGAGCGCTCTCGAACGCCCTTCTTATGCCGTCCGGGTGCGAGATCTGCGCATGGATTCGATTCTCCAGCCCGACGAGATGGTGATCAGCCTGATCGTCCGCCGCTGGCTGGAATCCGGGGCCCCCGATGGAGCGGTATACGATTTGGGCGCGATGACCGACCGGGAGGTGCTGCAGTCCACGATCACGGAGGATCTCCGAGCCCCCATGCTCCCGAAGCCTGAATCCACCTGAGGGAGCGGGAACGGCGTCGGGAGCGATGACGGCGTTGGGAGCGGAGGATTGGGCAGGGGCGCAAGGCCGCTTCACGAAGCGCCGTCCGGCGCGCGAGCCGTCTTGCCGTCGCACCGGGGAGGCGCATTATCTTGCCGCCGTTTCGCGTGACTCCGAGACGGACCACGGCTCCCAGGCGTGCTCCAACCTACTACCGGCCGGTCGCCGAATGTCTGACGCGGTAGCGTTTCTCAACGAACTCGCGGTGGCGGTCCAGAAGCACGCCATGTACCCGGTTGGGCATCCCGCGCTCCGGACCGTGTCGGGAGATCTCGCCCTGCGGCTCGAAGAGGTTCTCGCCGATGACGCCGCTTTGACGATCGGCGTCGCCAGGAACCGACTGACCGTCGGCGAGCTCGTGATGGAGCCGGGGCGCCCCCTGGTCGATTCGCTCGCTGCTCATCTGCACGGCCACCAGATCGCTGCTCTTCACTTCGCGCGCGGCGCGGGCACCGAGGAGCTGGATGGCATGCTGCGAGAGCTGGCCGTGGACGCCGACAGACGGGGAGGACCCATCGGCCTGGAGCCGGTGGAGAAGCTCCCGACCTGGCCCCACATCCGGATCCAACCCGTCCAGTACGAAGCGCTCAGGCTCGGGGAGGGGACGGCTGAGGATGTGGCGGATCAGGACTTTGTAGCCCCGACGCCCGGCGGCCACGAGACTTCGGCAGCTCTCGCAGAGAGCGAAGCGGAGGTGGATCGGGCCGCGGCTGAACTGGCGAACGTGGAGCTCAGTCCAGAGTTACTCGAGCTCGTCGGTGAGCTCGATGCGACGCACGTGGATCCCGAAACCCTCACCATGTTGTCCGAATTGCTGAGAGAGATGCCACCCGATGAGTTGAAACGGGTCCTCGGCTCCAGGGACGCGGCGTTCACCGCCAAGCTGATCAGGCATTCCACCTCACGTCTGAGCCCGAAGGCGGTCGTGGAGTTGGTCGAAGCCGCCTCCAGCAGCGAATCGCGTCCGATCGGACCGTGGCTGATGCGCCTGCTGACCAAGCTGGCCTACTACGCGGAAAGCGATCCCTCCGGGACGCAATCGGAGTCCGACGAGATGCTTCGAGCCGTCGTTCACGAGCTGGTCGACGACTGGGAGCTCGAGGACCCCCGACCCGCTCCCTACCGGAGCGCGCTCGGACAGCTGGCTAGAGAGACGGTCAGGTCTGAGGAGGGCGAGCGTCCCTTCTTCGGCGATCGCCTGGTCATGATGGGACTCGAGCTCGAGATGATGGGACGGATGGTCGCCTTCGCCCTCAAGGACTTGTGCGGACAGAACCTCACCGAGCTCATCGGACTGCTGGAGGCAACGTCCGAAGAGAGTCAGGTCGGCGAGGTGATGTGGAGGCAGGTTGCCACGCGCGAGACGCTCGAGCAGCTGCTCCGAGACGAGGCTCCCGATTTCGGCACGGTTGACCGTCTCCTCAGACGGATCGGGCTGGGCGCTACCGAGCCCCTGCTGGATGCGCTCCAGCGAGCCTCCGACCCGCAGGTCCGCTCGGAGCTCGTGGAACGCCTGATTCGGTCCGGTCCCGTCATCGCCGGAGCCGTAATCGCTCGCATGGACGCGGATAAACCGAAGGCAACGGCGCACCTTCTCTCGATCCTGAACGAGCTCGACGTACAGACACCCGGACTGTCGGTCGCCCCGTTCCTCGACCACCCGAACCCGGACGTTCGGGGCGAAGCGTACCGGCTGGCGGTGCGGCACCACAGGGATCTCGAGGCGGCAATATGGGCCTCGCTGGCCGAATCGAACCCGCGCCTGCTGGCCATCGGCCTGACCGCGGCAGCGAAGACGCACCCTCCGGGGGCCGAGGCGTTGCTGCGAGCGCACGTCTTGGACTCGGCGCTGCCGGTCCGGTTGCGAGTGAAAGCGGTCCGCGCCCTGTCGGGGTACCGGACCGAAGCAGCGCTGGACGCGCTGGTCAAGGGCGCGACGCAGCGCCGGTGGCTCCTGCAGCGAAGAATCGCTCCACCCAGTCCCGTCGTCCTCGAGGCCTTGGCGTCCATTCGACGGGAATACCGACACCTTCCCAGGGCTCGCGATGTTCTGGACGAGGCCGGCGGCTCGGCAGACCCATCGATCCGAGTCGCCGCGGGCGTCGAGCCGGGAAGCGAGACGCGGTGAGCGCCGAGGCCGACTTCCTCATTTCTCTCGGACAGGTCCTCTCGGCGGCCGGCCTCTATGGCGATCGGCATCCGGCCTTCCGCTCGGCGGCGGAGGGAGCGCTGGAGTCCCTTCTCGCGTTGCTCCGGGCCGACGCCAACCCTCGATATTCGTTTCTGGACGAGGAGATCATCTTCGCGAACCGGCGGCTGCGGGAGCTCCGGGACTGGCAGTGGGCGAGGACGCTCGCGGAGTGCGGAGCCGAGCGGATGGAGTTCGTTCGAGGCGTCGACGGGAACGAGTTCGACCGGTTGCTCTCGAGCCTCCTTGGCTGCATGGATCGGACCCAGGCTCACGAACAGGCGGCGCTGCGCCTGGAACTCCCGCACATTCGCGTCGGCGCGATCGCGGTCGAGGAAGTCGAGCGGCTGAAGCGGATCGACGAGACCGACGAGATTCTCGCTCAGCCCGAAGTGGACGAGGAGGTTCAGGCCGTCGACCACCTGTTTGCGCAGGCCGAAGCTCGCGGATTGGTTTCCCTGGCGGTCGCGAGAGCCGTCGTTCAATCGCTCTCGGTGGTGGTCCAGTACGGCAAGCCGCTGATGGAGCTTCTGATCCCCGTCCGTGGCCAGGACGAGTACACCGCGGTCCATTCGCTCAATGTGTCGGTCCTCTCGATGTCGCTAGCGGAGGCCGCCGGAGTGCCCCGCGACGATATCAAGGATATCGGCGAGGCGGCTCTGCTCCACGATGTCGGAAAGTCGCTCACCCCGCTCGACGTCCTTCAGAAGCCGGGCAAGCTCTCGCCCGAGGAATGGGAGATCATCAAGAAACACCCGGAGGATGGGGCGAAGATCATACTTCGCTCCGGCGAGGGAACGGACGTCGCAGCGGTGGTCGCCTACGAGCACCATCTCACGTGGCAGGGCGGCGGATACCCGCAGCTCCAGTACCCGAGAAGACCGCATCCCGTCAGCCAGCTCGTTCAGATCTCTGATATCTTCGATGCGCTTCGTACGGAGCGGCCGTTTCGCGGGCCGTGGTCCTTTCCGAGGATCCTCGGCTACTTCGACGAGCTCTCGGGAATCGATCTCAACCCGGACGTCCTAGCTGTCTTCCGGGCGATGCTCGAAAGCCGAGGCATCGGGCCCGTGCCTGCCGAGGAAAGCTCGGGAATCCAACTGGAAGGAGCGGAAGCACCCCTCCGAGCCGACGAGCGGCCGATTGGCCGGTCTGGTGTAGCCGCAGACCAGGAACGAGCCGACATCGGAGATCGAGGAAGCTCGGAGGATCCCTAGATCGCGGATCCGGCCGGGTCCTCGACCTCGAGCCACTCCTCGATAAGCCTCCTCGCGATTGAAACGGGACGTGGCAGTCTCACCTGGCCGGATGCGACCTGAGCCCGGAGGCTCTCCCTGCCGAACCAGCGGGCCTCCTGGAGCTCGTTCTCGTCCACCACCGGTTCGCTGCGCTGCGCCGTCGCCGTAAACCCCAGCATCAGCGAGGAGGGAAAGGGCCAGGGCTGGGAGGAGTGATACCTCACATCGGTCACCGTCACCCCCGTCTCTTCCCTCACCTCCCGAATCACGGCCTCGCGGAGGCTCTCCCCAGGCTCGACGAATCCGGCCAGCGTCGAGAAAACACGAGGCGGCCATTCTACCTGCCTGCCGAGAAGGCAGGCATCCTCCGACGTGACGAGGACGATGATCGCCGGATCGGTGCGCGGGAAGTGGTGAATCCCGCAGTTGTCGGATGTGCAACGCCGCACGTGTCCACCTTCGATGCTGCTCGTCTCGCTCCCGCAACGTCCGCAAAAGAGATGGCGGCGGTGCCAGTGTACCATTCCTCGTGCGTAGGCCAGGAGCGCTCCCTCCGCCCGGCCGAGCAGCGCACCGACCTTGTGGAGATCCGCGAACACGGCCCCCTCGACGCCCAGATCCGCGATAGGATCGTCCGAATCCGAGACATCGATGGCGAATCGGGCCGAATCACCCTCCATGCCGAGGAAGATCGGCCCGACGCGCCCAGCGGGTACCGGGAGTGGCACGCCAATCGCCACGGTGCGCGGCGGGTCGTCCGATGTCACCAGGCTTCTGGCCCGCCAAACGGGGATCACCCTGCTTCGCGGATCGTCCAGCCGCTCCTCCAGCCATCGCGGATCACGTCGGCGATCGGGGAGGCGATCAAGCTGGACATCGGAGAACGGGTTGGGCCTTCTCTCGGGTCCGGTCATGCTACGGCGCGGCTTCGGCTGTGGTAGGCAACATCCCGATCTCCGGTTACGATGAAGGACCCCGGCGCCAGCGCGAACCCGGCCTGCTCAAAGCCACGGGAGGCGTGCCATGCCAAGCCAGCGAGAACGTGAACCCGAGCCTGGAGCCCTGCCCGAGCTCGTCACCTTCGACTGCTATGGCACGCTTATCGACTGGCGAAGCGGGATCGCGGAGGCGTTCGACGAAGCCGTCCCCGGAGCCGCCGAACTCCCCCGAGGTGAGCTCTTCGACGCCTACGCGCGAGCGGAGGCAGAGGTCGAAAGCGGACCTTATCAACCATATCGCCAGGTGCTTGAGCGAGCCGCCGGTCGCGCGGCCGCGCTGCTGGGTCTGCAGGTTCCGGATTCCCGTCGCTCGTTCCTCGCCGATAGTCTGCCATCGTGGAGGCCCTTTGCCGACACGAATCCGGCCCTCGAGAGGATAGCCAGCCTGGGACCCCGCCTCGGCATTCTATCCAATATCGACGATGACTTGCTCAAGGACACCTTAAAACATCTCTCCATTCCCTTTGATCTTCTAATCACGGCTGCCGGCTTGCGGAGCTACAAGCCGGCGCCCGCACACTTCCGGGCAGCCATCGAGGCCTGCAACGGCCGTCCCGAGGCGATGGTGCATGTCGCCGAGAGCTTCTATCACGACGTCAGGGCAGCACGTCCGCTTGGGATCCGCACCCTGTGGGTCAACCGGACCGCCGCGTCCCCGCTGGAGGACGTCGCGCCCTCGGCCGAGCTCGTCGATCTGGTAGCGGCAGCCGACTGGATCGAGGCACTGTAATTGGCTCGTAGGTCTTGAGATCAGCAGCAAGCGTCGCTAAATACAGAATCAGATTCTGATTCGTTACTACACACTGCGAAGGCCTCCGGGAGGAGGAGCCCGCATGATCAGCGACGATCGACAGCCCGAGAGCGGTCGCAGACAGCCTGTGCAGGCGAGGAGCCGACGAACGATGGAGCGGATCGTACGGGCTGCCGAGGAGCTTCTGGAGGAGCGACCGTTCGACGCGGTCAGTGTCGCCGAGATCGTGCACCGAGCCGGCACATCGGTCGGAGCCTTCTACGCGCGATTCTCCTGCAAGGGCGATCTCCTCGCTGCGATCTACGCGCGACGCTTCGGAGCTGAAGCTGCCGAGAGGAGCAAGAGATACCTGGCGGATTTCGCAGCACGGGAGATGCCCCTCGAGCTGAGAGCACGGGAAGTCGTCAGGAACATGGCGACCTACTTCGAGAGCAATCGGCGTCTTCTGCAGGCGATGGCTCTGCGGGCCGGGCAGCGGAAAGAGACGCCGCCGGCTGAGTCCCGGGAGATCAGGGCGCACCGAGCCGTATTCAACGACGGCTGGGCCCGGGCGTTCTTGACGCACCGCGACCAGATCGGACATCCCGAGCCGGAGCGAGCCGTTCGCTTTGGTCTCTTCGTCGCGGCGGCCGCCTGCCGCGATGCCTTCCTGCTCGGCGAGCCCCGGGGCGAGAGCCTGCCGGCCGAGGACCTGGTCAGCGAGCTCGGCCGTGCGCTGCATGCCTACCTGACCGGAGGATAGAGGGGTGCCAGCGCGCAACGAGGCTAGGAAGCCGCGTCTCCCTCGTCGCCGCACGCGTCGGCGGGCTCGATAGGGGCGAGGACCCACGTCAGCGAGTGGAGTCGCCGGGAGGCGCCTCTGGACGGATGCCCCCCCGTGCCCGCGATCTCGGCCGCTCCCTCCCGGTGAAACACCTCCAGGATGCGGTGGAGCAGCGTGTTCAGCTCGGCCAGAGGCCGCTCCCCCCCGGTGAAACACCTCCAGGATGCGGTTGAGCAGCGTGTTCAGCTCGGCCAGATCATCATCGCCCAGCCAACCCTTCATCCTCGCCGCCCACAGGTTCCTCGCATCTCCTTCGACGACGGCGAGGTTCGGCCTGAAGCCGCCCAGGAAGTCTCGGTTCGCGCTCCGCAGCATCGAGGCTACGACCCGGCTCACCGCTCGTACGTTCTCCGGGTCCGAGGGTTCGTAGGCGATCCGCAGGGGACGTCCAGGGATGTCGTACACGGCCTCCGCGCGTCGCCCAGAGCCCCGGATCCCGCGGCTCACCAACAGGCCTACGGCGCTCAGCTTGCGCACGTGGTAGTAGAGGGAATCGGGTCGCCGCCCCATAAGACCCGCCATCTCGCGAACGGAGCACGGCCCGGCAGCTCCAACCAGGTCGACGATCTCCTGACATACCGTGGATTCGAGCACCCGCACCTGCTCGACCCGCTCGATCCAGAGTCCACGTCCACTCGCTGCCGTTCTCAACCCCGCCTCCGATCGCTGGCGACATCGATGAAATCAATAGCTGATTTTTCATCGATTGTTGCCCGAGCGCAAGGACCGACCGGCCAGTGGCGTCCTGCCGAGCAAAGTGGCGCGATGTCGACAGTCTTTTCAGTGCCTGGGGCACCAGCGAAACGGGCGCGCGCCCTCGTGCCGGTTCGCGAATCGAGCCAAGCCCGTGACTCGGCCGGCTTCGCCTGCTTATAGCGTGAGCGTACCCAAACGGTTGGAGAGCATCGTGAACGCGCCCGCCGGGGAAAGCTCCTGGATCTGCACTGGAGCTGACGCAGGGTTCGCTTCTTGCGGCCTTTCAGGTGATTGTCGGATCTTCCTGAAGGAGGCGAGGATGTCATTCGAAATCTACCCAAACAGCCGCCGGCTCCGACGAGCTCTATCCACGATCATGGTTGGCGTCGCGCTCACCGGCTGCGGTGCCGGCACGGAACCTGGGGTGGGGCGGCTCGACGTGGTCATGAGCCAGTCGTCCAGCGAACTGGCCGCAAGTGTGGCCGTCGGCGACATGGCGGCGCTGGCAGGCGTGCCGCTCGGGAGTGTCCAGTCGGTCTTGGTCACCGTGGACAGAATAGAGGTCCATCGGGTCGGCCCGGATGACGATGAATCGGAAAGCGAGCAATCCGAAGGCGAAGGATCTGAAGGCGCTAACGGTACGGAGGACGATGGCGAGGGAAGCGGTGCCTGGATCTCGGTGGATCTCGCAGCCGGGGGGGTGACGGTCGACTTGGTGGGTATGTCTCCGCAGGAGATCGCCAGCGACGCCGTCCCTGGGGGCAGCTACAACCAGCTCCGTCTGTTCTTCAGTGCCTCCACCATCATCTTCTCCCAAGATGTGACGGTGGGTGGGGGATTGACCTACGAGGCCGGCACCACCTATGCGCTCGAGATTCCAAGCGGCGGCAACACGGGCATCAAGGTCCAAACCGGCTTCTTTGACGTGTCCGATGGCGAAACAGAGACGGTCGAGCTGGTCGTCGACCTCGCAAACTCCGTGAAGAACGTCACGGCCAATCAGAACAGCGTGAAGATGACTCCGGTCATCGTCGGCCGGGTGGGCTCCACTCAGACCTGACGCGACGTGTGAGAGGCCTGGAGACCGCCCGTCTTCAGAAGAGCCCGACGACGCGGCCATCGGCATCGACGCTCATGCCGGCTGCCGCCGGACGCTTGGGGAGCCCGGGCATGGTGAGCACGTCGCCCGTGAGCGCGACCACGAAGCCGGCGCCGGCCGACGGCGTCACGTTGCGCACCGTGATCCGGAAGCCCTCCGGCCGGCCGAGGAGGGCCGGATCGTCGCTCAGCGAGTACTGTGTCTTCGCGATGCAGACCGGCAGCTCGCGGAGACCGATCGATTCGAGCCTCTCGATCGACGTCCGCGCCGGACCCTGGAAATCCACTCCGTCGGCCCCGTAGACCTCTCGAGCCACGGTCTCGATCTTTTCAGCGAGCGGCATCTCCAACGGATAGAGCGGAGCGAAGTTGCCATCCCCCTTCTCGAGCTCCGCGAGCACTGCGTCAGCCAGATCCAGCATACCTTCCCCGCCGCGGGCGTGGCCCTCCGACCGTGCGACGGCCACGCCGAGCTCCTCGCAGGCTTGTTCCACCGCGGCGAGCTCCGACTCCGTGTCCGAGTGGAAGCGATTGAGCGCCACGATCGGCGGGACTCCAAAGCGACGTACAATATCGACGTGCTTCTCGAGGTTCGGGATCCCGCGGCGGACCGCCTCGACGCTCTCGCCCTCGAGCTCGGTCTTCGGCATGCCGCCGTTCATCTTGAGCGAACGTATCGTGGAGACGACGACGGCCACTTCCGGCTCGAGGTCCCCCACCCTGCACTTGATGTCGAAGAACTTCTCGGCACCGAGATCGGCACCGAAGCCCGCCTCGGTGACGACCACGTCGCTCAGCTCAACACCGACCCGGGTCGCGATCAGGGAGTTGCAGCCGTGCGCGATGTTGGCGAACGGGCCGCCGTGTATGAACGCGGGAGTGCCCTCCAGCGTCTGGACGAGGTTGGGTGAAAGCGCATCGTTGAGGAGCAGCGTCATGGCGCCGCTCGCCTCTAGCTCCTGTGCCAGAACCGGGCTTTGGTCGCGGGTATACCCGACGATGATCCGGCCGAGGCGTGCTTCCAGATCCTCGTGGTCGGCGGCGAGGCAGAAGATTGCCATGACCTCGGACGCCGCGGTGATAAGAAAGCCATCCTCACGAGGCACGCCGCTTCCGGTTCCGCCGAGGCCGATCACGGTCCTACGCAGCGCCCGATCGTTCATGTCCACCGCCCGCTTCCAGGTGATCCGTCGAGGATCGATGTCGAGAGGATTCCCCTGCTGCAGGTGGTTGTCGAGCATCGCCGAGAGAAGCGAGTGCGCCGACGTAATCGCGTGGAAATCACCGGTGAAGTGGAGGTTTATGTCCACCATGGGCACGACCTGGGAATACCCGCCGCCCGCGGCTCCGCCCTTGATCCCGAACACGGGGCCCAGACTAGGCTCCCGGAGGCAGAGAGCAACGCGCTTGTCACGCAAGCTCAGGGCGTCCGCGAGCCCCACCGCCACCGTTGTCTTGCCTTCACCCGCCGGGGTAGGGCTCGTGCCGGTCACGAGGACCAGTCGGCCTCGTCTGGACTCCCGGTCGCGGAGCGCATCGAGACGGACCTTGGCCTTGTGGCGGCCAAACAGCTCGAGATCCGACTCCGCGAGACCGAGCTTGGCGGCGATCTCGGTGATCGAGGCTAGCGAGGCTTCCTGGGCGATATCTACGTCGCTGCGCATAGCGTTCCTTCCTTTATTGCTTGGTGGGAGGCGACGTTACAGGAGACCGACCTCGATTTCAACGCCTGCGTCGGACGGCTGTCACATCCAGCGGTTTCGGCGACGCAGCATTCTGTTCGGCATCCGGCGATCCAGGCGCAGCCCTAGCGAGTTGGCAAACCCGATCGCGGCGCTGAACTCGCGTGTGTCGAGGGGGGTATCGAGCTCGGCGTACCGTCCGCCGCGCACCCTGCCGCCCGGGCGGTACTGACCCATCAGGTTCACGTATGTGGACTGGCCGAGCTCCTCGGCGATCCACTCCAGAATCGCACGCGTCTCGTCCAGGCACCCGGGCATCACGAGATGACGGATCAGGAGGCCGCGCACGGCCACGCCGTCATCACCGCACCGCAGAGGCCCTACCTGACGGTGCATCTCGACGATCGCCGCACGCGCGGCTTCGGGGTAGTCCTTGGCCCTCAGGTAGACGCGACTCCGTTCCGCGGACCAGAGCTTGAAGTCGGGCATGTAGATGTCCACGACCCCGTCCATCAGCTTCAAGCTCTCCAGCGCATCGTATCCGCTCGTGTTGTACACGATGGGAAGCGAGAGACCTGCCGCGGCGGCCTCGCTCAACGCCTCCAGAACCTGCGGCACGACGTGCTCCGGAGTGACGAGGTTGATGTTGTGGCAGCCAAGGTCCTGCAGCTCCAGCATCATGCCGGCGAGCCGGTCCGGCGGCGTTCCCTGCGTCGACATGCCGGGCTTGAGCGCCTGACTGATGTCGAAGTTCTGGCAGAAGACGCAGCGCAGGTTGCAGTGGGCGAAGAAGACGGTGCCCGAACCCCGCCATCCGCGCAGGCAGTCCTCCTCGCCGAAGTGCGGGAAATAGCTGGAGACCTGGGCAAAGCGGCCCGTCTTGCATGCCGACCACTTGTCGTGCAGCCGGTCGACGCCGCAGTCGCGAGGACAGGCTCGGCACTCGGCGAGGCCCGCAAGCGCTTTCCGCGCCCGGGCTCGTAGCGCGGAGAGTCCCAGCCTCAAGTAGGCTGGGGCGGCAGCCGGATGCCGCGTCGGTGGTCGAGACCCGCGCGTCATGGCGTCAACCGGCCCGTTGTCATTCCGCTACTGTGGACGAGTGCGGGCCGTTGCTGCTTGTTGCACGGACGACAGCTGTCAGACATAGGCTTCTGATACGATAACCGGTTGATATTGCAGCAGATAGTGCGTGACGCGCTGACGGCACCTTCTCTGCGTTCTGCGCGACTGTCGAACCCCAGGGGAAAGGCACCGTGCGCACTCGCATCGCGGAAAAAGATGGCTTTACGCTGATCGAGCTGATGATCGTGATCGTGATCATGGGCGTCCTCGCAGCGATGGCGGTCACCACGTGGCAGAACCGGAAGGAGGAAGCGATCGTCGCGGGCATGAAGAGCGACCTTCGCAACCTCGCCTCGGCTGAAGAAGCCTACTACGTCGATAAGTCGACGTATACCACCGACACGGATGCTTTGGGTATCCGATCGAGCCCCGACGTCGTGTTGACCCTGCAGGCCGATGCAAACGGCTGGACAGCCAATACGGCTCATCCAACCACGACCAGAGAATGCGGCATGTATTTCGGCAAGATCGCGCCGCTCTCCCCGGCGCGAGGAGAAGGCATCGTCTGGTGTGAATAGCCTGTCGCCGACCGCGACTAGGACCGAGGCTTCCCGTCGCCGCCGGAACCGAGACCACCCAGCTTCTTCTCCCCACCCCTAGCGTACACAGATGCCCCAAGGATGTGGAGAGAGACGTACGGCTCATCGCCGACGACCCAGGAGTCATGGCCCGGGGGCACGGCGCACAAGTCGCCCGGTCCGACAACGACCTCCGTGCCGTCATCCATGGCGATCGCGCACCGACCCGAGACGACCAGCACGAGGTGCTCCACGTCACAGCTCTCCTTGCCGAGCGCCTCTCCCACGTGCTCTGACCACACCCAGCCCGGCTCGTAGATCGCCCGACCCACAGTCAACCCGGCTGCGGAGATCAGCTCGAACCTCCCTTTTTCGAACTCGCGGACCTCTTCCGGTGATTCGAAACTCGCAATCTCGAGTCGCATGAGTGTCTCTCCGTTAAATGACGCTCGGGTGAAGAAGCTCGGATCCTGTCCGTGGGCGGAAGTCCGGGAGGGGAAAGCCAGCGGCACGGGCGCCCGTCAGATGGGACGGACGCCCGTGCACCTGGAGAACTGCGGCGAAGCCGGGCCAGGGTACGATGCCCCGTGGTCAGCCCGGGGGTTCGTGTACGACGTTCGGAGGTTCGGGGGCGGCTACAGGACCGCAGACCCTCCGATGTATCGCTCCCTAGAGGCGAACCCGATCTTTGAGACCCTTGCCTGCTCGGAACGTCGGAACGGTCATAGCCGGAATCTGGATCGCCGCACCCGTCTGTGGGTTGCGACCCATGCGCGCCTTACGGCGACGCGTGCCGAAAGTCCCGAAACCAGTGATCGTGAAGTCTCGGCCCGCATCGAGCTCGACCGCGATGATTCCCTTCCGCGCCTCCGTCGAGAAGATCGAGTCAAGCACTTCCCCGGCCTTGGCCTTCGTGAGCCCGGTTTGACCAGCGAGCTTCGCCGCAAATTCATCCTTTGTCATCGCCGCCTCCTTTGGTGGTCTCAAGCAGATTTGCGGGCCAGTTACGCAATCCTCCGCAGTTCGGACCGATTACGCAAGCCCTCTGGCCAGATGCGGCGCGGAGATCCGACCTTCGGGAGGCGGTGGACCCGAGTCGGCGAGCCTAGTTCAGGAGATGCAAAACGCGATCTCGCAGATCCTGCAACTCGTCGACATTTGCGTGAAATAGCTTCCGCGCGGCGATCTCGTAGGCGTCCTCAACGCTCTGCTCGGCTTCCGCCAACGCTTCGTCCCGTGGGGCGTCACCGTCTTCGAGTCGTTCGATGAGTTGGCGGAAGCCGAACGCTACGGCGTCCCGAGCCCACGGCGCCGGCGAGAAGATCGCCGCGTTTCTCGCATCTCGGTATGGGGCGAGGCTCCCGCGGCCTCGGGCCACTTGCGAGCGTAGCGCGACGAAGGTCGAGTGGCGCGGAAGTCCGAGCTCGTTCAACGCAATCCCGAGGTAGACGCTCGCGTGTTGCTGCGGAGCGAAGCTCCAGCCTAGATACATCCAAGACGCCCAGTTTTCGACCGCGTTGTCGAAGTCGTCTCGACGCTGCGCCGCCCTGCGCGCCGCGTTGCCGACATCCCACCAGACGTCGTGCAGGACCGGGGAAACCGGCACTTGGAGACCCGTTCGCAGCATGTGCTGCGCAACCAGGGTCGACGTCCACCGACGCGCCTCGAAACAGCTCTCGGCCTGAAAAAGGGCGAGTGGATCGTCGGCGCTCGGATCCTCGATACAAGGCGCATCGGCGTTCTCGAACGAGCGGTCCGCGATCCGCAGCGCGACGACAGCCCGAGCCAGGTCATCCAGCGATCGCGTCGTGTAGTATCGGTCGAGGGCGAAGCGTGCCGAGCCGCCGTCGAAGTCCAGAAGCGCATCGCTGATCGGCCTCTCGGGCATCCAATCGACGTTCGTCTCCTCCACCGACCAAATCGGGAATCCCACGGCGACCCCGACCGTTCTCGGATCGATCGCCAGGAGGCCGTTGGTGGTCAGATCAGCCGGCCATCGGTCGGCCCCGAACACGTCCAGGGCGAATTCCAGATCGCTCGCGAGCACCGCGTCCAGGGGCTGAAATACCCGGGTCGTGCGGTCCGCCATGCGAACGTCGATGGTGCGGATATGGGCGACGATGTCCAGGGCGGTGACCGTGTCGACGTGCATCACCGCGCGGCGGACGATCGTCGTGTCCGGGAAGGCGAAGAACGCCAGATCGAAGCCGTCCTTGGCGGCGTGGCATGTTCCACAGTTCTCGACGAACGCCACGGCGCCGGCAATGGCATCCCCCGAGGGCGGCGGAGCAGGATCCCCCGTGCCAGGCGGACCCAGGGCGTCGCCGGAGCACCCGGCCACGGTGATGATGATCGCGCCCGATAGAGCGCGGAAGACGCTGGCGGATTGAGATCGGTACAGCGGCATGCTCACCTCGAGGGTATGGCTCCCCTACTCAAGTTCCTTCTTTCTGGGACGCGTGAGGCGAATGAACTGTTAAAAGCGGCCGGCGCGGGCGTCACCGAGATCCGTGGCAACGGCCAGCCGCCCAACGGCACAACGGCGCCGAACCCCGCCAGAGTTGAAATCGGCCCGAACTGCGAAGAGGTTAGGGTTTCGCCCGCGCGCCAATGACACCACTCCTCGGGAGATCCGGGTTGACCGACTCCGCATCCGCCGGAGGGCCACTTCCGTCCGGGACGAGACGCTCGAAGTCGACCACGCTTCCGCCGGACGTCCTTCGGGACGCTTCGCGGCGTCTCGGCTGGGCCGCCCTCGTGTACTCAGGCACCTTCTTTCTGGCGTTTTTCGGTTCCGGCTACATCTTTCACCGCGGCCGGCTGGGCGACGCGGTTGTCGCGTCGATGAATCAGGGGAACATGGTCGTTCCCACGATCGTGGCGGTCGTCTCCATCACGATGGGAATCGCGGTGTTCGCGCTCTCCCGGTACAGCCGCATGGCTCCCGCCAAGCTTCTCGATCTCGGCCTCGGCTTCGCCGTCATCGGGGCGTTCGGAATCTCCATGTCCGAGTTCTGGAACGCCTTTCCGGTCTGGGCCGAGGACGTCTTCGGGACCGTCAACTACATGGGCATCCCCTGGGAGTGCGTATGGATCATCGCCTTCCCGGTCCTCGCCCCGAACACGCCCATCAAGACGCTGCTCGCGTCGCTCGGCGCCGCTTCCACGGGGTTCGCGACGGTCGCGCTATCTAGGGCGTACGGGCCCATGAGTTCCGATGTCCCGATGACCGTGTTCGTCGCGTACTTCGGGTTCTCCACCTACGTGTGCGCCGGGATCGCCTACCTCACATCCCGTGTCATATACCGGTACGGCAAGCACCTGAGCGAGGCGCGCGAGATCGGCAGCTACCAGCTCGAGAGGTTGCTCGGCCAGGGCGGGATGGGAGAGGTATGGGTCGCCTGGCATCGTCTGCTCGTGCGGCCGGCCGCGCTGAAGCTCATACGGCCGGAGGTGCTCGTCGGTCCTGTCGACCGAACGGCCGTCGTGCGTCGGTTCGAGCGGGAGGCACAGGCGACGGCAGCGCTCAAGTCAAAGCACACGGTGGAGATCTACGACTTCGGCACCACCGAGGATGGAGACTTCTACTACGTCATGGAGTTGCTGGATGGGCTGGACTTCAACCAGCTCATCAACCGGTTCGGTGCGCTGCCCGCCGGACGCGTCGTCTATCTGCTGCGACAGGCCTGCCATTCTCTGGGCGACGCGCACGATGCAGGACTCATCCACCGCGATATCAAACCGTCCAATCTCCTTACCTGCCGCCTCGGCCCCGACTACGACTTCGTCAAGGTGCTTGACTTCGGTCTCGTGGCTCTCCGCGGTTCGCGCTTCAACGGCGCAACGGAGCTGACCGTCGAGGGGCAGACCGCGGGGACACCGGCTTTCATGCCGCCCGAGGTGGCCAGAGGCGTCGTGGATGTCGACCGGCGGGCCGACATCTACGCGCTCGGATGCGTTGCTTACTGGCTCCTGACGGGCCAGAGGGTGTTCACCGATGACAGTCCGTTGGCCGTGATCGCACACCACCTGCAGACGGCACCGGCACCCCCGTCCAGTCGCAGCGAATTGGACGTGCCGACGGACCTGGAGCAGGTGGTGCTGGCTTGTCTGGAGAAGGACCCGGCCCTAAGACCGAACGACGCTTGGGAGCTGGACATGCGACTCGCTGCCTGCGCGTCGGCAGCGGAGTGGGATGGCAGGAAAGCTCGGAAATGGTGGGGAATGCACCTGCCTGAACTCGCCGCCAGGCCCTCGGGCAGCCCTGAAGCGGCTACACCGAAGGCCGTGCTCAGACCTCGGCTCTGAGGAGCGGCAGGGGGTCAGGGATCCTACCGGCTCTCGTACACGCTCGTGTTGCCCGCACGATCGAAGGCGACGATGTCGTAGGAGTCGGCCAACCGGCCGGGCACCTCCATCCCCGGGGAGCCCGTCGGCATGCCCGGTACGGCGAGGCCCGCGATTTCCGGACGTTCCTCCAGCATCCTCAGGATCGGCTCGACCGGGACGTGCCCCTCGATCACATAGCCATCCACCAGCGCCGTATGACACGACTGCAGCCCTGGCGGGACGCCATTCTCGAGCTTGATCGCCGTCAGGTCGGTCACGTCCTCAGTCCTGACCGTGAAGCCGTGTCCCCTCATGTACTCCGACCAGTCGGCGCAGCAGCCGCACGCGGCCGTCTTGTAGACGAGTATCTCTCGAGAGCCAACCGCCTGGGAGGCCGCCGAAGCTGTCGCGGAGGCTCCGGCATCGGCCAGAACCGACCGGGGGGAGGGCCCGGCCGGTGCCGCGCTCGAATCGAACATCATAAAGCCCCCGACGCCCACGATGAGGGCGCCCCCTACGACAAGCACCAACTTGGCCGCGTTGCTCATTCTTGGTTCAACCCCTCTCGTCCGATGACCTCGTGACCTTCTCGGGTGTTCCTTCGTCGCCGCGCTCCAGCGGATAATCCAGTTCCGTGGGCGGCTTATCGCCGCCGGGCCCTAGGAGATAGTGCTCCAGCCACCGCAAAGCGCGCAGGTTGTAGTCATACCGTGCAGCTGCCCTGGCGTTTCCATGCCCCTCGCCAGGGTAGAAGATCAACCGAACCGGTGCGCTCCCCCGGAGTTTCAGGTTGCGGTACATCTCCATCGACTGGCCGGGGTGGACCCGCGGATCGTCCTTTCCGGCCATGATCAACAGTGGCGTGTTGGAGTCGCCTGCCCAGTAGACGGGGCTCCGCTCCAGGAAGAGCTCCCAATCGTCCCATGGGCGGAGCCGATTGTGCACGAGAAACATCTCTTCGGGGATGTCGCTCGTCCCCACCTTGGAAATCTGGTTGCTGATCCCCACGAACATGACGCCGGCGGCGAATCGGTCGCTGTATCTCGTCGTCAGCCAACCTGTCGCGTAGCCACCGTACGATCCACCTGTGACGCCAACGCGATCCCGATCGGCGAGCCCCGTGTCGATAAGGTGGTCCACTCCGTCGACGATGTCATCGAACTCCTTACCACCCATATCGCCGTGATCCAGCTTGCTGAACTCGACGCCGCGCCCGGTGCTCGCGCGATAGTTGGGGTAAAAGACCGCGATGCCCCGGGAGGCCGCCACCTGCCCGGAAAGCGAGTAGCTGGTCAGCCAGCCGTCATCGTATCGGGACTCCGGCCCGCCGTGCACCTGCACTACGAGTGGATAGCGGCGACCACCGACCTCGTCGAGCGGACGGATGAGGAGCCCGTGTAGCTCGAGGCCGTCCCTCGCCTGCCAGACCACGGTCTCTTGCGGTGCGAGCCGGACGTCGGCGAGCCACGGGTTACTCTCCGTCATCCGCTCGGGCCTTCCGCCGTCGCCGTGCAGGACGAAGACCTCGTTGGGGTGCTCCGGCGTGTCTCCGGTTAAGGAAAGCACTTCGCCGTCCCGTGAGGCGGACATCCCGTGCAGCACCGGACCGGGCGGCTCGACGACCGTTCGCCGGGCGCTTCCGTCGACCGCGACCTCCCCGATCCGCGTGTACAGGTCCTCATCGGCCAGGTAGATGAGCGTTCGTTCATCCCGCCAGATCACACCGGCGATGTGCCCCTCGTAGTCCGGAACAAGATCGACCTGCTCCCCGCCCGTGGCCGGCACGACGATCAGTCGACCCTGCAGCGGATCGTTGATGTCCTCGCCGGAGATGAAGGCGAGCCGCTGCCCATCCGGGCTCCATGCGATCTGGCCCAGCTTGCCGGGGTTCTCGATCCGAGCGGTGACCTGCCCGGAGGAGGGATCCACAACGCGAATGCGCCGTTTCATGTAGGAGTCGTCGACCAGTGGGGTCGGGGCCACTGTTAGCACGAGCCGGTCACCGGCGGGCGACCACAGAACGCTGCTTACGTGCCCCTCGACATCGACCGGTCTCGGCTCCCCACCGTCGAGCGACGCGATCCAGAGTCGTGAGTAGCGAAGCCCCTCCTCGAAGATCTCCGCCTTGAACCCCTTTTCGGCGAGCTCCTTGACCCGTGGGTCCCGCTTTTCTCTCGAGAGGAAGGCGACTTGCATCCCGTCCGGGCTCAGGCTGTAGTCGCTGATGCCATCACCGTGCTCGAGCAGCCGGACAGACTCTCCGCCGGCGAGAGGAATCGCATAGAGCGAGCGACCCTCATCGCCCTCACGCTTCGCCAGGTAGGCGAGCGCGCTCCCGTCGGGAGTCCAGCTCACATCGGAAACGTTCACCTTGCCGGTCACGAAAGGCCGAGACTCCCCGGTCGCCAGCTCCAGCACGTGGAGCTCCCTCCAAGCGGGACCGTCTTCGTCCACGAACGGCTTCCGCTGAACCAGAAGCGTGTAAGCCACGTGGGTCCCCGAGGGTGACATCACGGCCGAGGTCACGCTGCGGAGCTTGGCGACGAGCTCGGGCGTCATCACACGGGCGCCGGGCGAGACGGTCTGGGCAGATGGCGTTGCCTGTGCCTGCGCCTGGGCGGCGGCTTGCGGATAGGTGGAGATCAGTAAGGCAACGACCGCGACAGTGACCAGGCCGCCAAGAGCCCGCCGCCACCCGCGAGGACGGGGCGAGCGCGATGAGATCCTTCTCATGATGGAAACTGCCTTTCGGTTTCGGGCCTTCTGGGAAAGGGCCTTCTCGGTTCGCATCAATTCGGGACGATCACGTTACCGGCCGCCCGTTCGACAGACAATCTTGGTCGCGCGCCCGACCATGTCCGCTGACATGCCGTCAGCACGCATTCATGAGTGACCGGAGGCGCGGAGGTGGTGACAGGCGGAACGGAAGAACCGACAGCTGCGGAAGGCGAAGAGACGGTCATGCGTGCATACAAAGGGGTTCTCGACCTGTTGATCATGGCAACGGAGCACTTCTACATGCTCAGCCCCCGGTGCTGGCCGTTGCTTGCCGGTTGCGAATGCTTCTCGAGCGAGCTGCCCTTCCAGGGCCAATGCCGTCGGGAGCGGTCGTGAGAACCTCCCCACAAGGCCTGTCCACCATCTCCCGATAGCCGTTGTGTCTGACCGCACGTAGCGTCTACGTGAGGATCGTAGCTCGCGGTGTCAGGATTCGGTCGACAACGAGAGTGGCGATCTCGAGGAGGGTGATGCTATGAGACGGCTGTTTTCCATTCCGCCTTTGTCGTTCGTGCTGGTAGCATGCGCCACGGGCTCATCTCGGGCCCAAACCGAGCCCGACATGTCTTCCCACTTCGACGCGGCGGCGGTCGTACATACGGCTGTGGTTCACGGAGATCTAAAAGGGGTCCGAGAGCCCGGCCGGTGGCTGGCCGAGCACTCTCCGCCCGACCTTCCCGAGGGCACCGAAGCCTACGTGGCAGAGTTGCAGAAGTACGCGAGTCGAGCTGCGGACGCGAGAAACCTCGAGGATGCGGCCTATGCGACCGGCCGCATCGCCCAGGCTTGCGGGGCGTGCCACCGCGAGTACTCGGGCGGCCCGGTGCCGGTGCTGCCGCCTGTTGCGGACGAGGCACCGGATCTGCCCACCCACATGGTCCGACACGCCTGGGCCGTCAAGCGGATGTGGGAAGGTCTCGTCGTGCCCTCCGACGATGCCTGGATGGCCGGAGCGCTGGCTTTGGAGGGGACGCCTCTTCAGCCCGAGGACGCCCTTGCAGAGAACATCGAGGAGGTGGACTACCTCGAGAAGCGTTGCCACGGACTTGGCTCGAGGGCGCAGTTAGTGGCGGGACCCAGCGCCCGCGCTCGCATCTACTCTGAGCTGATAGCCACCTGCGCGGATTGCCACGAACTGACAGGTCGCGACGTGGCCGTCGTGTGGTAGACGCTCGGCGGATCCGCTAGTCCGAGTCACGGCGATCCGGATTCCGTCCTCGATCTCACCTGCCGGCGCACCGTCCCGTCACAACGCCCAGCCGCGGACCCTAACTTGTGCAGGATTCGGCGCAGACTCTGCAGCCAGCTACCGCAACCGCTGACAGGCTTAGCTGACGATGATCACTCTGAGTCACACACTCCGTCGCGAGACACACGGGAACGACCACATCGTCGATCTAACGGACGAGCTACAAGCTCTGGTGAGGGAAAGCGGTATCCGATCCGGTCAGCTCGCTGCCATGGTCACGGGATCCACGGGCGCCCTCTCGACGCTCGAGTATGAGCCCGGTCTCGTCCGGCACGACATCGCGGCCGCGCTGGAGAAGATCGCCCCGCGCGACGGAGCATACGAGCACGAGGAAACCTGGCACGACGACAACGGGCACAGCCACGTCAGGGCATGTCTCATCGGGCCATCACTGGCATTGCCGATCGTCGATGGAGCGCTGCCTCTGGGCACATGGCAGCAGGTCGTGCTGCTTGACTTCGACACGCGGGCCCGCAGTCGTCGGGTGGCCATCACGCTAATCGGGGAATGACACGCCTCGAGACCGACACATGAAGGACGCGCCGCCGCGCAGGCATCCCATGGCGGCCGTTCTCAAACGGGTCCCGATGGCGGCCGACAAGCCCGGTTGGGAATCATCCGCACGTCATCCCGCGCGGTACGGTCTGCTCGGCACTCCTCCCAAGTAAGGGATCCCGTTCAAGCGGCATCTAGTCTCCTGCCACTTTCCCCGCAGTCCAAGCAGGGAGGTCACGATGCAGGCACCGGAGCATCATCGTGAGCACGGCCGCAACTATGACGTGGAACGCCTCGTCCGAGGCGCTTCGGCCGCTGCCGGCAGAATGCTGGACGCCCTTGCCTGGTATTACCCCGAGCTGTGTACGGCGGACAAGCGAAGGTGGAACTTCTTGGCCACGGCCGCAGGGCTTTATCTCGCCTCGCGAAGCACCGAATTGACGAGGGCTGATCAGCGCGATCTGCCGGAGCACCTGGCACAGGCGATGGGGAGCTGTCGTCACTTCGTGGCTCGTGCGGCTCAAGGCGCGACCGATGCGCTCACATTGGATTGGGCTGTCGGCTACTGGGTCTTGTCGGGTCTTTTTCGACGGGAGCCGAGGGCCGATCAGGCCTGGGTGGCGGCGGCAATAGGAGAGACCCTCAGCAGGACATCGGGCACGTTGGCGAAGATGAGCCAGTCTCGACCGTCGTCTCCGAGATCAGGTTCGCCAGGGGCCACTGCGGCGAGTACCGCGTAAGCCTCCGCCGTACAAAGGCCCGCATCTGCGGGCATGAGCCGCCCTGGCCGGAGATCTCTAGGGCGCGGCATCCTCCGGCCGATGGCCTTTGTCATGCCCGGAGTGCCCCGAGTATCCCCGCAGGTGCCCGTAGCGAGCGATCTGCTCGGGACTCAGCACCTCCGCGGTTTCCAGGTGGGCCACCAGGTGCGCGGCGCGCAGCCGGCCTCGGGCGCTGCCGATCTCGCTCATCAGGCGCTCGACCTCCTCAGACGTGAGCCGCTGGTCTGCAAAGCCTTGATCCAGTTCCCGCTCCAGCTCCACAATGAGTGCACCAAGCTCCACCGCCTCGGCATGCATCCGATCGTACACGACCTGGACCCTCGCCCGCTGTTCGTCGCTGAGATTGAGCTCGGCAGTCAATTCGAGCACGTGGCGGGGCCCGGGAATGCCGTTCAGCTCCGCTGCTTTGGCCAAGCCGAGGCCGGCTCCGTCAAGCAGGCCGGCGATCTCATCCGGGGCCAGGGCCTTGATCTCTCGATCCGTTTCGTCAGCGTAGGGCGAGAGCCCTTCCTGTGCGAGAGCGGCGCGGGCTGCCGGCCCGAGGGCGAGCATCGCGCAAGACCAGAGTAGTGCATGTCGAATCCCGAACATGGTCTTTCCCTCCTCGATACCAGCCTGAGTCGTCCGGGTCCGCTCCCCTTCCTCAAGCTGAAGGAACGACATAGGAGCTCGCGGAGGAACCCGGACCTGACGTCCGGCTCCGGACAACGCTTGCATTCATTAGAATAGCGCACGGGGCAGGCGTGTCGCAGACGCTACCTAACAACTACTGTGAAAACGCTTATGACATGTACGAAACGGACTCGCGATTCGCCTCCCCAGGCGACGGCTGAGCTGACCATCCGCAAGATGCGCCGCAGCGACATGTCTGCAGCGATCAAGTTGCTGGAGGCGTGGAACATGGCGCCCCGCCCACCGTCGAGGAGCGAGCCTGATCCCGAGCGCAGCTCACTGATCGTGGAGAACTCTTTCGTGGCCGTGCGGGACGGAAGAATCGTCGGTGTTTGCAGCTACCTCCTCGGCAAGCCAGGAGAAGCGGAAACGGCCAGTCTCGCAGTGGATCCCTCATGCCTGGGCCAAGGCGTCGGCCATAGGCTGCAGCAAGCTCGACTGGAGGAGATGCGCGCCCGCAGCGTGAGAAAGGTCCGCACGGAGACAGATCGACCCGAGACCATCCGGTGGTATGTCAGCAACTTCGGATATCGGATCGTCGGGACCAACCCGAAGAAGCACGCCTTCGGCCTCGCCGACGTGGACGTGTGGACCGTATTGGAATTGGATCTCGAAGAGTAACGTCGAAGCGGTGGCTGGGAACTGGACGTCTTGACCCGGACAGCAGACAGAATCTCCTACAGCGCTTCCGGACAACTCTCCTGCCACAACCTTCCGAAGTACTCGTCGGCGAACGCTGTCCACAGTCCGCCCGGCGTTGTCGCGAATTCGCCGAACACGACCTTGTCGCCTGTGACCAGGAAATCGACACGTACGTAAGTGCCGTACGCTTGTCCAAGGCGTTTGCCCGCCCGCAACAACTCCGGAAGACAGCGCGGAGCGGGAACGGGACCAGCCTGCTCTTGTCTAAAGCTGATCCGATCTGGAAGGGGCTCCCAGGCGGGCGAGTAGAATCGAACGCGCGTTTGGTTTTTCGCGGAGCTCCGTTCTGTTCGACTGACTGCGCCCACCCGCTCCTTGAACATGTGAAGCTTGAACTCCAGCGGCAGACGTGCATCCGGGCGGGTCTCACCCACGAACTCCTCAACAAGGATGGGACCCATCAAGAGCCTCTTGGCGTTTCCGCCCAGTGCCCGCGTCATGTCTCGTCGGCTCACCTTCGCACCCGACAGCAGGTCGACACCGTCGCAGATGACGAAGACGCCGTCCTGCGAGCAGCCAAACGTGGGGCGTATCACGAAGCACCGGGGAAGTGCGTCCATATCGAGCCTCGACAGGTCTCGCCCATGCCAGTACAGCTCCGGTACTCGCAGGCCATGCCGCTGAGCGAACTGGCGCGCGTTCCACTTGTTGCTGAGCGAGCGCTGCCAGTAGCCACAGCAGCGCCAACGCTCATCGGGGTCGAATCGGTCGCGCAGGACGTGGCGCTCGCGTATCTGGTGGACAAGATCGGTGTAGGTCTTGGGATCTCGGTAGTCTCGTGGCTTTTGCCACCAGATACGTTTTCGTTTGGCGAGTCGCTCTGAGAAAGTCGGAGCGTCGTTCACTCTGTGGCCCTCTGCGCGCTCTGGACGCTGTCCTGCATTCGGGCGTGGTCTCCCTCAGCAACGATCGCCACCGTGCGCCGAGGCGCCGGGCCGGTACGGAGCCGGGAGACCATCCGCTGGATGACAGGCACACGCGCTGCCAGCAACAGACCGACGACGGCCGCGAAGATCAGCGGTTCCCGCGTGTCGGCCTTCACCTTCCAGTAGAAGTGCAGGACGCCGAGCGCGGAAGCCAGATAGATGAGCCGTTGAAGCCGCTGCCACCGCGCGCCGAGGCGACGGGTCCAGCCTCGCGTGGACGTGACGGCCAGTGTCAGGAGAAGCAGCCAGGCCGCGAAGCCGACGGTGATGAACGGCCGCTCCGCGATATCCTCCACGATATACGTCCACGCGAACCACTGATCGAGCACCAGATAGGTGCCGAAGTGAAGAGTGAGGTAGAAGAAAGCGAACAGTCCCACGAGCCGACGATAGCGCACGACAGCGTGCCATCCCGTGAGCCAGCGCACGGGCGTGACCGCCAACGTGATGGTAAGTAGAACCAGACCCCACCAGCCCGTCTTGTCGAGCACCTCTTCGATCGGGTTCGCGCCAAGCTGGCCGTGCCTCGCCCGCCAACCCAACCACGCTAAGGGCGTAAGAGCGGACATCCAAACAACGGCCTTCGCGGCGGCCCGGCGACGACGGGCCGAAGATGCCATCAGAACGAGCGGCGCAGGTCCATGCCGGCATAGAGCGGCTCGACCTGTTCGGCATAGCCGTTAAACATCAAGGTCGGACGCTTCCTGAGCTGGCCCAGGCGACGCTCCCGGGCCTGACTCCAGCGCGGGTGATCCACCTCCGGGTTCACGTTGGCATAGAAGCCGTACTCGCGTGGCGCCGCCACGGCCCAGGCCGTGGCGGGCATCTCTTCCGTGAACCGAAGGCGGACGATGGACTTGATACTCTTGAAACCGTACTTCCAGGGCACCACGAGCCGGAGCGGCGCTCCGTTCGGGTTGGGCAGGTCCCGACCGTATACGCCCGTGGCCAGCAGAGCGAGGGGATGCATCGCCTCGTCCAGCCGGAGTCCCTCCACGTACGGCCAATCCAGCACGCCCCGCCGCTGACCGGGCATCTGCTCGGGATCGTGCAGCGTGGTGAACTCCACGAACCGCGCCTTCCCGGTGGGCTCGACGCGCCTGATAAGATCCGCCAGCGGAAAGCCGCGCCAAGGAATCACCATCGACCAGGCTTCGACGCAGCGGAGGCGGTACACCCGATCCTCCAGCTGGTGTGGGAGGAGGAAGTCGTCGAGGTCGTAGACGGCAGGCCGGGCCACTTCGCCCTCGACCGCGATAGACCAGGGCCGAGGCCGGAGAGTGTGGGCGTTCCTGGCCGGATCCGCCTTGCCGGTGCCGAACTCGTAGAAGTTGTTGTAGGTCGTGACGTCCTCGTAGGGATTCAGCGGCTCGTCGAGCTCGGACCGGACGGCGCTCCAGTCGCGCTCCTGGACGCCCGCGCTTTTCAAGTCACCGACCCGCGTCGCGCCTGCCGCGGGGCCTGCGCCACCCAACTCCTCGGAGCGCCCCGGGGACGGACCGCAGGCGAGCAGCGACGGCGACACCGCCGCGGCCGCCGCGAGCCTCGCCGCGCGCTCCACGAACCGGCGACGGTTCATGTAGATCCGTTCCGGTGTAATCTCCGAGGAACGGATCTCGTTCGACCCGTGGATATGTATTCGCACGCAGCCCCCTCCAGCTCTGCCTATGACCCCGGACCGGGGTGAACACCCGATACGCCTTATCGCTATAGCTACCGCGTTCCGGCGTCCAGGTTCTGAACTCTCGGGATCCGCTTCAATGCGTCCGGCTGTGTATCGCGTCCTGGGCAACCTCCACCCGGCCCGTGCAAACATCCGGTGTGACTGGTCAGGCGTCGGTCGTTGTTCAGACCCGACACACCGAGGCGGCCCTCGATACAGCCGCTACGACGAGAGCCTCCAAGGCAAGCTGGAAGGGCAGCCAGCACAAGGGTGGATTCCGAACGCTAGCAGGCGATTGTCAGCCCTGGAGGGATAGGAAGTTGGCGATAATGTGGCACATCACGTAGTGCACATCCTCTACGATCCCGTAGTGGGAGTTGCCGCACCAGATAACGTGGTCTACAAGCGGCTTGGCGCTTCCGCCATCGAACCCCAGCAAACCGATGGTCTCCCCACCTCGGGCGCGCGCCGCCTCGAGCGCCGCGATCACGTTCTCCGAGTTGCCACTACAGCTGATGGCCACGAGCACGTCCCCCTCCAGCAACAGATTGGCCAGCTGTCGGCTGAAGACTTCTGTATACCCGGAGTCGTTCGCCCAGGCCGTGATCAGCGGCACGTTGTCGGTGAGCGCGACGGCCCTGAACCGCGGTGATCCGGGCGAAGCCATCTTTGCCAGATCTGCGGCAAAATGGCTGGCCAGGGCGGCGCTGGCCCCGTTGCCGCAAGTGAAAACCTGTCTTCCGTTTCGGCGGGCGGCGGCGAGCACATTCACCGCGCTCTCCACCGCGTCCAGATCCACGGACTGCAACGCAGCCTCGAGTCGCGACATGTACTGTGCGAAGTAGCGCCGGAATTCCACGGGCTGATTCCTTGCTTGGTCGTCCATCTGATGAGCTACACCGGGTCCGTCGTCGCTATAATTGTGCCGTCTGCTCCGAGCTTCGATCCTTGCTCGTGCGGCTGGCCCGTGCCAGCCTGCCCGAAGTCCGGACGCGGGCTTACTGCCACAGGATGTAGCCCCAATGCGATGGCCGGAAGTGATCGGGCGCATGGATACGGGTATGGATGACCAGCTCGGACAGATCGACGCGTGGACGCCCCATGGGGCCCGGCCCACCCGATGAACATCCTCTTCGTCGTCCCTTATCCGCCCAGCGCGATCCGAGTCCGGTCTCAGCAGCTGATACGAGGCCTCGCGCGACGCGGCCACAAACTCACCGTGGCCACACTCTGGAGCGACGACGCTGAGCGGGCCGCGGTCGAAAAGCTGATGGAGGAAGGCTTCGAGGTCGTGAGTCGCCGTCTGACGACCGCCCGTTCAGGATGGAACTGCCTGCGGTGCCTTCCGAGTCGAGAGCCGCTGCAGGCTGCGTTCAGCTGGCAGCCGGAGCTGGCAGGTGCCATACACCGTTACCTGAGCGCGCAGGACATCGACATCGTACATGTCGAACACCTCGGTTCGCACGCGATCTGGCTTCCGGCTGCCGCGGTTCGGTGCGACCACCTATCGTCTGGGATGCCGTCGACTGCATCAGTCACCTGTTCTGTGAGACACTGCGTCACGGCAGAAGCCGCAGGGGACGTTGGATGGCTCGACTGGACCTCGAGAGGACCCGGCGCTGCGAGTCCACGCTTCCCTTTGAGCTCGATCGCACGGTGGTGTGTGCGGAGCCGGACAAAGACCGCCTCGAAGACCTTCTGCGGGGCACGGCGACCGCGCCGGGTACGTGGATCCCGCCGATCGAGGTGGTCCCAAACGGAGTCGATCTCGGCTATTTCACGCCAACGGAAGAGGCGAGCGAGCCCGCCACGCTCGTGCTGAGCGGCAAGATGAGCTACCACGCCAACGTGACGGCGGCGCTGCACCTGATGGGGGACATCATGCCGCACGTTTGGAGCCGGCGCCCGGACGTCAAGCTCTCGATCGTCGGTCAGGCCCCCCCGAGAGCTCTCCGTCAGCTGGCAACGCGGGAAGCAGATCGCATCACCCTGACCGGATACGTGCCCGATGTTCGTCCACACCTGCGTCGGGCAACATTGTCCGTCGTCCCGCTGCTGTATGGAGCGGGAACGCAACTGAAGGTGCTGGAGGCGATGGCGTGCGGAACCCCCGTCGTGTCAACGGCCGTAGGCACGAACGGGCTCGGCTTGAGACACGGTCGAGATGTCGTCGTGGCGAACCAACCAAAGGCGCTGGCGGACGAGATCCTCGATCTGCTGGAGAAACCGGATCGCCGCGAACGGTTCGCACGGGCGGGCAGGCGCTATGTGGAGCGTGAGCACTCTTGGGATGTGTCCGCGCGCCGGCTGGAGTCGATCTACCTGAGCGTGTTGGAGGATCCGGAGGTACACCCACAGGGGACGTCCGCTTGGTCGAAGAGGCCTCTCAGCACGGGGCAAATAGCCGTGAAGACAGCGATCGACTACGCGGTCGCCGCTCTTCTGCTACCGGCGCTCGCTCCCCTTCTGATGCTCCTGACGGCACTCATCAAGCTCGATTCGCCGGGCCCTGCCCTGCACCGCCGGCGAGTGCTGGGCCGCGGCGGCCGCAGCTTCGATGCGTTCAAGCTCCGCACCATGAAGCTCGATGGCGAGCAGATCCCAGAGAGAGTACCGGACCGAAATGGCGCGATCGAGGCGGACAGCAAGGTAAAGGACGATCCGAGAGTCACCCGTGTCGGCCACTGGTTGCGCCGTTTCAGTCTCGATGAGGTGCCTCAGCTTCTCAATGTCCTGCGAGGCGAGATGAGCCTGGTGGGGCCGCGGATGATGAGCCCGGCGGAGCTTGGGCGGTATGGAGCCGCAGGCCACCACGTCCTATCGGTCAAACCCGGGATCACCGGCCTGTGGCAAGTATCCGGTCGGGCGGACCTGCCGCCCGCCGAGCGTGTTCGTTTGGACGCAGAGTACGTTCGCGGCTTCTCGCTCCGCGGGGACATCAAGATCCTGGTTGTGGACACGCCGCTCGCCGTCCTTACGGGTCGCGGAGCCTATTAGGTGGCCAGGGTCATCGGTGTGGTCGCCGATACGCACATCCCCGACCGGTTGGCCGAGATCCCGCCACGTGCCCTGCAGCTCCTGGCGGAATACGAGGTCCAAACAATCCTGCATGCCGGCGACATCTGCCACCCCTCCGCGATCGCGCAACTGGAAACGGTGGCGACCGTCGTCGCCGTGCGGGGAAATCGCGACATACTGAGGCCGGCAAACTGGGCCCTGCCGTCGAGACGCACGGCTCGATTCGGAAGCGTCACGCTGGGTCTGACACACGGGCACGGCAAGCCTCGGGAATACCTCGCGAGCAAGCTGCCGCTCGCTCGCCGAGGTCTCGCGTCCAAGACGAGGTTGTTGGACCTGGCGAAGCGCTTCGACACTGACGTCCAGGCCGTCATATACGGCCACACGCACCTGGCCCGCATCGACTGGATCGACGGCGTGCTGTTCTTCAATCCCGGATCTCCCGCTCCCGAGTATTTCTCAGACCTCGGTCCGACGATGGGCCTGTTGCGGATCGAGGGGAGACGCATCTCGCCGGAAATCGTTCAGATCAGATAGCAGGTCATGGAGAAAGCAAGGGCTCGAGCCGGGTTGCGACCGGCGGTGTTCCTGGACCGGGATGGCACGCTTATCTCGCTGGTCCCCTACTTGACGGATCCCGACGATGTCCGGCTGGTGCACGGAGCCGGCGCTGCGCTGAGGTCGTTGCAGATGGCAGGCTACGCACTCGTGCTGATCACGAACCAGTCCGTCGTCGGACGCGGTCTGTTGTCCGAGGATGGACTCGCGGAGGTGCACGTCGAGCTGCGTCGTCAACTTGCCGACCACGGGGCACGGCTGGACGGCATCTATTACTCGACGGCTATACCCGACAGCCCGGATCGAGGCCGGATCGAGCATCCCGATCGCAAGCCGGGGCCGCGCCTGCTGCTGCGGGCCGCGCGCGAGCTGGGACTCGATCTGGGAAGCTCCTGGATGGTCGGCGACATGCTCAGCGATGTCCTGGCGGGTCGTAACGCGGGTTGCCAAAGCACGATCCTGGTTCGGACAGGATACGGCGCCACCGAGCCGATGGAGCACGGAGCCGCCGACTTCGTCGTCGATGACCTGACATCGGCGGCCTCGCTCATCCTCTCGACCGCCCGCACCGGTCCGTCCTAGCTCCTTGCACCGGAACGTCGCGGCGCGATAGCGTCACCCCCTATGGTCACCTCGAAAGCCTGAAAGCGCCGGGAGGTCATGGACAGCCGGTCGTCCGGTCCCCTGTGGGCAATAACGTCGTACTTCAATCCTGGAAGGTCTCCCAGGAGGCGCCTCAACTATGCCACCTTCCGAGCCCGCCTGCGGGCTCCGCTGGTGACGGTGGAGCTCGGCTACGGAGAATACGACCTCGACCCGGCGGACGCCGAGGTCCTCGTTAAGCTCCCAGGTCGAGACCGGCTCTGGCAGAAGGAACGCCTCCTCGACCGCGCCATGGCAGAGCTGCCTTCGGAATGCCAGGGGGTCGTGTGGCTGGACTGTGATGTGGCGCTCTTGGATGACGGCTGGCCGGAGCTGACCCTGAAGGCGCTCGAGCGCTGGCCCGTCGTTCAACCGTTCAGCACCTGTCGCCAGATTGCGCTATCGGACGGCTACGATCTGGAGGCTCCGTTTGAACGTGTACCGGGCACTTCCAGGTCGCTGGCATCCCGAATGCTCGACGGCTCGGTTCCCCCTTCGATCTTCAGCAGCATCGGATCCAGCCGCCGGTACGCCTACGAGCCGGGTTTCGCCTGGGCGGCGCGACGGGACGTGATCGAGGATATCGGACTGTACGACGCTCTCGTCCTCGGCTGTGGAGACAAGGCCATGGCGTCCGCCGCGTACGGCCGATTCGACGGCACCGTCGATGCCTTCCGGATGAGCCCGCCTCACGCGAGTCACTATCGACGCTGGGCTCGCAGCTTCCATCGACGAATATCCGGCCGCGTGGGGTGCGTAGACGGTCCACTCGCCCACTTCTGGCACGGAGATACAAACAGACGCGCGAGGCGAGCTCCGTACACCGCTTTCAGGAGGTTCGTTTTCGATCCAAAAACCGACCTGGCCATCGACGATCGCGGAGCCTGGCAGTGGGCCAGCGACAAGCCTGAACTGCATCGATATGTGGCCGATTCGCTGCGAAACCGGTGTCTCGACTGCGATGACGCACCGCCGCTCGAGCTTCTCGAGAGAACCACAAGATGAGCGACATCTCGAAGCCTTCGGCCAACGGCTGGCGGATCTTGTGGCTGATCCTGGCAGGATCCATCGCCATCAAGCTCGCCCTTATTCTGTATCTCGGCCCACGGTTCCACGGCGATGTGGTCCGGGCGGTGAACTTCGGCTACGGGCTTCACGAGGGCAGCCTCTCGATACGTACGCACTTCGACAACACGAAGACGTGGGTGGGCCCTAGCCTTTGGTACCATCTGTTCGATCTTGCCGGCCCGTGGGGCCTGAGGCTCTTCAACATGCTCGCTTTCGTCGCCCTGTTCGGCGTGCAGTACCTTTCCGGCCGACGGCTGTACGATCGAGCGACGCTCATCTTGGCGCTCTTTCTCTTCGCCTTCTACGTCGGCACGCATCGGAACGTGATGGCAGGCGAGCCGGACGACATGATGGCCGCCCTCTTCTTCTCGACGGGGCTTCTGGTGTACCTGCATAGAGATCGCGTCGTCGGGACGTCGCTGATCATGGGATTGGGGCTCCTGTTCAAGTTCTGGGTCGGCATCTTTTTCGGAGGTTTCGTACTCTTCCTTCTGACGGAGCGGCGTTGGAAGGCGCTGGCGCCGGCCGTCATCGCGTTCCTCGTGCCATACGCGTGCGTCAACCTCATCGACGGATACGCGAGTCTCGCCGCACTGCTGTGGTCCTTTGGGATGCAGTCCGGCTACGACGACTGGAGCCATATCATCTGGCGGCTCCTCAGCACGGGTCTGCTGCCCGCGGTGCTCGCGTCGGCATGGACCGTGGCAAAGGATCCGAGCTGGCAAAACCGACTCTTCTTCTTCGTGCCGATCCCGTACTTCGCCTACGTACTTCTCATGCGGGACGCCCACGCCACAAGCGCCGTGATGATGCTGGGCATGATGTACTTCGGCTTCCTCATCGCGGAGTTTCTGCTCCGTAGCCCGTATCTGGGAAACGGGGTGGTGAGGCGGCGGCTCGTTGCGGGAGTGTTGGCGGCTTACGTCGTTATCATGGAGGATCGCTCGGTGCCGAGCGACCTTCGCGCCATCACGCGATCGTATACCGCTTCAACCTGAGCGGCCCTTATCATCCAGTCGAACTCCTCGCGCGCCTTGCGCTTCGCCTCCCGGCTCAGCCGAGCCGCCAGATCGTCGTCCTCGAGCAGTCGCAGCATGGCGTCAGCCAACGCGTCACTGTTGCCGTCCTCTGCGGTCAGGGCGGTCTTTCCGTCTTCCAGATGAACCGCTGAGCCTACGAAGGAGACGATCGGCCGTCCGGCAGCCATGTAGTTGAGCAGCTTCATCGGCAAACCGGTGGCTTCGACCCGCGGGTTCACAAGCACATCGGCAGCCGCCAGCCGGCGCGGGAGCTCGCCGAAGGACACTTGCTTCAGCTCGATGGCGTCCTCGATCCCCAACTCCCGAGCCAGCCCCGCGTAAGGCGAAAAGTCTGAACTGGAGACGATGTGTAGCCGGGCGCGACTCCACCGTTCGCGAACCTTTCCGAAAGCCGCCAGCAAATGCTCGATGCCCTGGTGCGGAGCCAGGTTGCCCGCAAAAGCCACGATCCGGTCGTCATCCGTCTGACGTCGGTCCGGCTCGATCACGTCGAACAAGGTCGATTCGACGCCGTTGGGAATGACGTCGATCCGGTCCTCCGGCAGCTGGGCCAGCTCCAGCAGCGTGTTACGGATCTCCTCGCTGACGGCGATCACGTGAGATGCCCGGCGGGGCAAACGACGGTCCAGCATGCGTCCCAGAGAGCGGCACAACCTCTTCGGGAGCCCGAGCGGATAGTAGTGGAGCTCGGACTCGAGCGTGGTGTGGGCATCGTAAATGACGGGACAATGCGCAGCCCCGCTCAGTCCAGCTACGAGCAGGCCTTCGTAATGATGGGCATGAATGAGATCGATGTCGTGGGACCGTAGCACTTGACGGAGCTTCCGGACGAGCAGCGGATCCAGGATCAGCAGCTTCGCGCGGGTAGGGCCGGGCTCGTAATGACGATACCACCGCAGGTCGCGGATCCGGTGCACCGCGACCCCCTCCGGTACCTCGGGATCGCCGATATGGTAGGTGACGACGTGGATCTCGTGGCCCCGTCGCGACAAGGCCTCGGCAAGCCGGTGTATCCGAATCGGCGTACCCCTCCCGTACGGAAAGGGGCAAGCGGCCACCATGGCGATGCGACGCGGCTCTCCCTCCGTCACGATGCTTCAGGCCGATTCCGTGCGAACTGTGACAGAGGGCGTCTTCCGTTCATCGCTGCGCCAAGTCCGTTGATGTCGACGTCCAAGCTTCGGCTCGAATATATTCGGGTCCACCAACCGCGATAATCTCGGTGGACGGTAAGCCGGTCGCCGACAGCGATGCTGCCATTACATTCGAAGTGGAACACTATTAACTCGTGACCCATCCGTACGACACCAGGCCTGCGTCGGTTGATCGCGCAAGCGGCAGCGGTGGATAGTCGACGGCGCACCCCCGTCGCCCCTGGGAGCCTCGGCGAGGACTTCGCCGAGATCGTCTCGCGGGTCGGGGCAGAGCTGCGCGAGGTTATGCCGTTGACACGCCTCGGGTTTCGCGCGGAGCGCAGCGGTTGCTATCGGCTTCGGTTCGCCGACGGGCGCGTGTTCAAGTACCGCAGCATGGTATCAGCCGATCGTGCAAAGACGGTCGAGCATCTCATCGCCCGGATCGGCTCCCCCAGAATACCGCGAGTTCTGGACCGTTGTGGAACGGGCTTGCTGATCGAGTTCGTCGGTGGGCAACCGGCGAGCCGGCCCCTCCAAACGCAAAAGCTGCTGGCCGAAGCCGCCGCTCTGCAGGGAAAGATCCACAGGACAGACGTGGCCGACCTGCTCGCTGGGTCGCCGCCGTTCGAGATAGCGGACGTGATCCATAAGCTCACTGAGCATCTGCGGCGGCTCGTCACCCTGCAAGCGATCACGGAGCGCGAAGCGGCAGGGCTGACCGAGCTCGCCATGAGCGAAGTTCCTCAGGTGAGCGAGATCGGCGTCGTTCATTACGACTACTGCGCCGAGAATCTTGTCGTGTCAGAGGCCAGCGGCTTCTATATCGTCGACAACGAGAGCATCGAAATAGGGCCGCTAGACTACGATCTCGCCCGCACCTGGTATCGCTGGCCCATGAGTCCGGACGAGCGCGCCGTCTACTGGGAAGGCTACAGGAGACTTCGCGACCCCGGCAGCTTCTCGACCTCCTTTCCCTTCTGGGCCATCAAGACGCTGGTCGGTTCGGCCATCCTTCGAGTCGAGGGGGGCACGGACCGGGCGGTCATTCCCATCCGCAAGCTGGCGCTTCTGGCGCGGTGCATGCGGAGCGGCTCCCGCTCGGAACCGTATCTTCTTTGGTAGCTCGACCATCACGAAGCACCGCCGAGCTGATCGACCAAGACCTGTGATGAGCGGTTGTCGGAGTAAGCGTCTGGACCGAGCTCGCATTCGTAGCACCCTACCTCGGACGTCAGAGCGCGGCAGGCGCCTTCCAGCTTTTCTTGGTCGAAAGCCGGCTGTTCAGGCGCGTCGCTGAAGAGAGGTGATGTGGTTCTCAGCTTTCGGACCCCGAACAGCGAGTCGTACAGACGTTCGGCCGCGCGATCCTTCGGCATGCGACTCAGTCGAAGCGGGCCTGTGCGGTCACACAGCCGGGGGAAGACAAGTGCAGCCGGCCTCGCACCGGCCGTCGATTTGACCTCGAGAACGTCGCAAAACTGGTTGGGACCGAGGCTTCGTCGCCCGTCCGGCTTGACGGTCGGCTCGGTCGGCGACAGCTCGCTCGCCTCGCGGCGCGTAAGACGAATGGTGTAACCGCTCTCGCGCAGCCGGTCGAGAACGGGCGGGAAAAAGCGTAGAGTGGGCTCGCGCAGCGTGACTATCGTCGGTATCCCTCGAATCCTCGCCGCACCCTCCAGCCGAAGAAGGACTCGATCGTTGCTCACGTATTCGGATGGAGTAGCCTGCAGCGCGTACATCAGCAGGGTCGTCTTTCCGGCACCCTTCGGGCCGGTGACGATGACACCCCCATTGCCGAGATTAAAAGCCGACGCATGTAAGATGACGCCGCCGTCACGCTGAGCCCGATTCATCGCCAGCTCACGCACGACGCGCATGACCGCGATCCGAGAACGGCCTCCGTCACGGCGCGAGACAAGCGTAATCCGGCGACACTCCGACTCGACGAGGAAAAAGGTCTCCGCCTCTTCATCGAACAGGATCTTCGCTGGAGAATCGGCATTCCAGCGCGGCAGGTGGATGTCGCGTGTGTCGAGGGCAAAGCACAACAGCTCCTCGCGGCTCGGTCCGAGCCTAACGAGCCGCTCGTAACGGTCGCCGTCGAGTACGATGGTGATCTCCCAGTCTGCGGCGGCCACCTCCTCCACGCCGAACTGAGGGACGAAGAACTCCTCCAACCACTCCAAATAGACGCCCTCGGCGCTGCGGACACCGATGCGGAGGTTCTCGTAGGCGAACACCCGTCGCCCCGAACTCACGAGGCTCCCTTCGGCAGAGCATCGCGAGGCTGCAAGCGCTCGTGAAAGCCGTACAGCGTGGCGTAGACGCCAGGCCTGCCCACGAGCTCTTCGTGCGTCCCGATCTCCACGAGACGGCCGTCCTTCATGACTGCGATTCGATTCGCCATGCCGAGCGTCGAGAATCGGTGCGAGATCAGGATGGTCGTTCGGCCGCGAGCAAGCTCTGCGAAACGGGAGAAAAGCCGGTACTCGGCCGAGGCGTCCAGGTTCGAGGTCGGCTCGTCCAACACGAGGAGCGACGCATCTCTCGCGAAGGCCCTGGCCATCGCGACTTTCTGCCACTCTCCGCCCGACAGCGTGTGGGCGCCGAAGGAGCGGCCCACCCAGGTCTCGTAGCCGTCGGGCAGTGCCTCGATCATGTCGTGGACGCCCGTACGTCGCGCAACCTCTTCGACCCGTTCTGGATCGTCCAGCATTCGTTGCCAGTCACCATAGGCGATGTTGTCCGCAATGGTCGCCTCGTAGCGACCGAAGGTCTGAAACACAAAGCTGAGGCGGCGGCGGTGTGCCTCCGGCGTCATCTCCCTGATGTCGATCCCGTCGAACAGGATCTGCCCATCGTCTGGCTCGTAGAGGCGCGCAAGCAGCTTCACCAGGGTCGTCTTCCCTGCGCCGTTCTCGCCGACGATCGCGAGCGCCTCTCCGGCTCGGATCTGCAGCGAGACATCGCGAATCACGGGCTCCTCCGCACCGGGATAGGTGAACGTGACGTTCCGCACATCGATGGCCACGGGGGACTGTTGGGTAGTGGCGACGCTGCCGGTGCTGACCGCTTTGGGCGAGACAGACAGGAAGTCCAGGACGTTGGACACAAAAAGCAGCTGCTCGAAGGAGTTCGTAAGGGACCGGATCGCGTCATCGACGGCGAAGCGAAGCCGGGCCGTGGCGCCGCCGAATATGGCTAGATCGCCCAACGTCACCGTGCCGTCGAGCGTGCGGACGGCGACTCGGAAGAAGAGTAGATAGAGCGCCACGGTGGTCAACACCGCGGTGAGCGCGCTGCCCCTGAAGTTGCGTTTGTGCAGATCCGCACTCCGGTCCCGGAACTCCTCCAGGATGCTTCGGAACCGCCGGACGAGGAGCGGGCCCAAATCCAGCAGCTTCACCTCCGCGACGGCGTCGCCGTGCGTGAGCTTCGACACGAAGTAGCCCGTCCAGCGTCGCTTCGTCGCCCGGGAGTATTCGTCCATGTGTCGGGCCCGCGACAGTTTCCACTGAAAGACCAAGAAGGGAACGGCGAACGGAGCCACCACGACCGGTACAAGCGGCTCGATCGTGGTCAGGACCGCCAGCAGCGACGAGCCCACGATCAGATGCGTGACGGCCCTTTGCGACTCCGTAACCAGGGTCGCCAGCCGGGTCCCGGGATCCTGCTGGGTCCTGGCCAACATGTCCTGGCTTCGCGGATCCTCGAAAAATCCGAGGTCCAGGGCCTTCGCGTGAGTCATGACATCGCCGGTGATCCTCAGGTTCAGGTCATCCGCCAGGCGCTCGGCGAAGAGCCTGTCCGCAAGCCGGGAAACCGCGTCTACGGTCGACAGCAGGAAGCCGATGACCAGCCACGGCACCAGTGGAGCGACCTCGACGCTTCCCTGCTGTGCAACCTGGACGGCCGAGTTGATCAGCCCACGGATCGTGAGGGCGAGCGCGGCCGGCAGGACACCGCGAACGAGCGTCGTGAGGATGAGCCCCGAGCACAACGCGGCGTTCGTTTTCCAAACGAGCTTGGCCGTCCATTTGGCGACCGGCCCCAGTCGCGTTCCGCTCCGGCCGCTCAACATGCCTCTGCCCCGACTGGATCCACTCCTGGTTCAGCGTACATGCGCTTACCGAAACGCCGCTCGGTTAAACGGCTCCGTAAGCAAACGCCAGCCCATCGATCGCGCCATTCCGCCTTCGTGCAGGCGAAAGGTCCATATGTGATTTCTCATCTTGTCCCGCACCTTGCCGGACCACTCGAGGAGTGCCGTGGGCTCGGCCAGGGCGGCGCGTCCTACCAGCCCGCCATGTTGTAGCAAGGCGGATGCAAGTTTCGGGAACTCGTGCCTACAGTCGAGAATGCTCAGCGTCAGATCCAGTACCGTCGCCGAGATCTTCGAGACCCCCTCGCGCCGCCTTTGATCGAAGAAGACCTCCCAATCGACCTCATCGCCGACGGTCCGGAGTACCATGTAAAGGTCCAACAGGAACTTCAATCGTACTCTCGCCTTTTGGTAGTCGCCGAGGATGGATAGGGCGAGCAAGAGGATGACGTACTCCGTGGAGAGCACCCGAAAGTCGCCTTCGAGCTTCTCCATCCCGCTGGTCGCCCAAACCCTCTCGTAGTCGATCGCATAGGAGAAGTGGCTTCGCAGGCACCAGTGAAGGTCGATCTTCGCTCTCTCGCTCCGATAATTGAAATGATAGACGAAGCGCATGGTGGCTCGGTGCCCCAGGAGCGCGACAGATCGGCGGGTGTAACCGGCCTGCCGCAGCAGGGCATCGCTCCGCATGATGGCTCCCCGGTCTCGGACGAGCAGATCGATATCATTGTACGAGCGGCGCTGGGGGTCCCCGTAGAAGCGCTTCGAGAGGAAGGGACCCTTAAGGAAGATGACATCCAGGGCTTCGCTCGCGAACAGGTCCCTAAGACGATGGATCTCCGGTAACAGCCGATCGGCATTGGCCGCCTGTTTGTCGCAAACCGTAGCGAGCCTGCCCTCGAGCCCGCGCGGAAGCGAGCCCAGAAGCCGCGCATCCTTGAGCACTAGGTAGAAGTAAGCGGCGACGGCATGCCTTCGTACGAATAGGTAGAACTCGTCGGAATCGAAGGACTCGCTGCCGAGCGCTTTCAGCAATGCCGGCTCGTCGCCCTTCACGGCATGCAGGAACACCTGAAGGCAACGATCGGTCGATATCATCGCCTCAAACAACCTCGTCTTCGCCTTGTTGGAGCTGATGGCCAGTGAGAAAT